>DAOVKF010000037.1 GCA_030631915.1 Candidatus Omnitrophota bacterium | reverse complement strand
TTTTTCTGGTTCGTGATAGCCGAGGGCGGGGTAAGATGCACTGAGCCGGGAATAACGAAATTCATAGAGGACCACCCCCAGCTTTTCAGAGATCTGGCCGAAGAAGAAACCAGGACAATACCAGAAGCTGTCATCCGGCTGCGCCGTGAGCTTGAACTTGATCAGGTTTCTCCGGGAGATCTGCCCAGAGTCCCTGTCCGAAAGAGTGGCAAACCGACCCTGGCGGATATTTTCCGCGTGTTTTGTTCGGAAGGCCAGGCGTGGCCTCCCATCGAGATCTTCAGGAGGCTTGGCGGGGTTGACCGGGACTTTTTTCTGGAAAGCCTCAGAGTGCTTATCGATAGCGGCGTGATAACAAAATACGGGACGGACTTATATCAGGTCGTGGATAGACCCGGAGAAACGAAGCAGAAGATCCAGCAGATACTGGATGAATACGCCGCGCGCCCGCAAACCAGCTATCAGAGCATACAGAAAAGGCTGCTTGAGGTACTGGACCCTTATCAGAAAGACGAGACGCATATTGCGGACGTATTCGGGATCATTCACAACGCCAGAGGATATCTGCCGGTCCACAAAATAGCGGAGATCACCGGGATAACAGCGCCGGAAAAGCTTTCCAGGTATCTTGATAGCCTCACCCGTATGGAGACAGTCGTGAGACGCGACCACGTTCAGGGAAGCCCGGCAGGAGATACTGTATACAGGGCAATACCAATGACCGCTCAACAGGCGCTAAAACTGAAAGCAGCGTTATACGAGTTAGCTTTTAACCCTAAAATCGGCATATCGTCGGTTCGGTCAGAGATACGCGAGATCCTGGCTGCGGACCGGCCGGTTAGAATCGCTGACGTGTTCAGGCACATTTCCCGCGCAAACAAGGCATTGACCCTGAACGAAATATTACAGGGCCTGGGGATCGAGGACAGCGGAACGGCCGCGGCCTGCCTTTCCGATCTCATCGACGCGGGGGTTATTATAAAATACCCCGGCAGGGAGGGAAGAACACCGACCTGTGGATTAGCCCGTTTGACCGGTGATCAGACAAGTCGGATCGCGGCAATACTGGACGCTTCTGACAGTTCTTCCGGGAAAGTCGATCTCAAGGAATTAAAGGCAAAGATATACACCGTAAGCGAGACTGTGTGGGCGAACGCCCTGCTTGATACGGTGGCCGGCCTGCGCGCGCAGCCGGCAAAACAGGCCCGCGAAAAGATCGTTATCGCCATTGAAACGGATTGGCTACCCGGATTGCAGGATTTGCTGATGCAGGGGGTTATACGGCAATTGGATAAACTGGAAAAGAAAGGCACTGTCAGGATCGTAAGAGGTTCGGGCAGGGATCTCGCGGATAAATTGAAACAGGTGGTCGAAACCGAACGTATTCCGGTCAAAAACATAGTCGTACTGGCGGACAGGAAAACCGTTGAAAAACAGGAATTTGCCTTGATACGGGCTGAAGATGACAGTGATCCGGACAAGGCATTCATCGTGGGAGTGGATGCCGGGGAACTGACCGACAACACGTACGTAAGACTACTGGAAATGCTGACCCTTGCTCTTCGCCTTGCGTCCTCGCAGAAACTCTTCTCGAACCATTCCGGCATAAAATTGAAAAAGATGAACAGCAGGTACTATATCTTCACTCCAAAGGCGGAACCTTTCGACATCGAGATCATGAAGGAGTTATACAGCGCTCAGAAACGCATACTCTCCGCCGCGTAATCTTTTAGAAGTTATTTCACTTTTTCAGAAGCGCTATTTTTAAGGTAGTGTGAGCATGGTCCTGCCAGGGCCAGAACATCGCGATCACTGTAACTTCGTCATGCTCTTTTTTGAACAATGTCTGATCGTCATGGACGCCGCCGTGATCTTTAGTCAAACGGATATCTTCTCTGGCAGGCTTCGCCCCGGCAGGCTTTGCCGCCGGCCCCAGTATATCGGTAAACGTTTTTTTCCACTCATCGATCTCTTTGTTATAAAAGACAAGCTCGCAATATTTATCGCTTACACTGCGCCTTTCATAAACACCCATCCTGCCGCATCTTTCAACGATTTCTTCCAGTATTTTATCCGCTCGTTCCATTGGCTACGTCACCTCCTCAAGCGGCCAGACAAACGCCTTGACCCCTTCCTTCCCGAGTCTGCCTCTCAGGTCCTTGATGCCGCTGATTATATCCTGACTTTTCCCGTCTTCCATGGCGCTGAATATCACGGAATTTTCACCGGGCCAGACATCCGACCCGAAATGCGAACCGCTTGTTTTTCCCTTCCCCAGCACCTGTGTCCATCTGGTATGACCTTCTATGCCGCATTTATCCAATATTTCCATTACCTCGCTGTTTATAGCGCTATTGTAAGAGATCATCACCATCTTCATCGCTTTTTCCTTTTTAAGGTTCCGTTTACGATCGCGTAAAGGCTTTTTCCTTTTACCCTTTCCTCGAATATGGAATATAATGTCGGGACAAATATCAAAGTAATGACCGTGGAGAACAGCAGACCGCCGATCACAGTGATGCTCAGGGTAACCCATTCCTCAGAACCCTCACCTTTTGAGAAGGCCAGTGGGAGGAGCCCGAAAACAGTAGTAAGAGTGGTCATAAGCACCGGCCTCAAACGGGACCCGCACCCCTCGGCAACAGCTTCTTTTACGCTTAACCCTCTTGCGCGTAAAATATTCACATAGCTGATAAGCACGATAGCGTTGTTCACGACAATACCCACCAGCATAATAAGTCCGATGAATGAGTCCAGGTTGAAGGTCTGCCTGAAGATCAGATGAGCGAATATTACCCCGACCATCCCGAAAGGCACGGAAAAAAGTATGATAAACGGGTCCCTGAACGATTCAAATTGAGATGCCATGACCATATATACAAGGACCATGCCCAATAACAGCGCTATGCCCATAAGCCCGAACGCCTTCTGTTGTTCTTCCCTTTCTCCGCCAAAATCCACAAAAAAATCTTCAGGGATCCTGACCCGGGAAAGTCTCCGTTTTGCTTCGCCCACGGCGCTTCCCAGGTCCCTTCCGGAAAGATTGGCGGTTACCCTGATAACCCTTTCCTGACTTTTGCGTTCTATCTTGATAGGGCCCGATCTTTCGATGATCTCCGCCACATTGGCGAGGCGGATCTGTTCTCCGGCCGGTGAAGCGATAAAACTATTCTCAAGGTCAGCGATGTCCTCCCTGTCTTTTTCCCGCAACCTGACAAAAATATCATATTCTTTCCCTTTCTCTCTATACTTGGTGGCTTCTTTTCCGCTAAAGAACACCTGAACGGTATTTCCGATATCAGAGACGTTCAGCCCCAGATGCGATGCCTTATCCCTGTCCACCTTTATCTGCAGCTCCGGTTTCCCCATTTTTCTTGAAATATCTATATCCACTATGCCCCTTATCTTTCTCAACTGGCCCGCTATCTCTTCGGCTAAAGCCATCCCGGTCTCCAGGTCATGCCCGTATATCTCGACAACAAAAGGCTTGCCTTCCGCGAAGAGCAGACCTGACATGGGATCTTCCGTGTTATACCTGACTTTTGCTCCGGGATATTTTGTTGTAAGGGGCCTTAATTCGTCAACGATCCTTGAGACCAGCCTTTTTCGCTGTTCTTTGGGAACGAGTCTCCCGGCTAACATGCCCATATTCGAACCCTCGTCTCCGCCTATAATGCTGCTCATGCCGCCGCCGCCATATCCCCATCTGGCGAATATTACCGTCTTTTCCGGGACTTCCCGGGTAACTATATCGCCCAGGGATCTCATCACTTTACCCGTTTCTTCCAGTCTGGTGCCCACGGGCAGTTCAACCGTCACCCGGAACATATTGGAGTCCACTTCGGGCAGAAACCTTGTGCCCAGGAGCGGCAACAATAACAGACTCAGCGCGAGTATGGCAAGACCTCCCGTGATCACGGTCTTCCTGTGAGCAAGGGCCCATTCTAAAAAATCCCTGTAAACAGAATCCAGCTTCTTGAACCATACTTCGCTTTTAATGTGAAATTCCCTGATAGATCTTCCGATTTTACCTTCTTCTTTTTCTGCGCCGGTGCACGTCGCTTGATCCCTCAAGGGGCGATACCGTAAAAACCTGGCGCTCAGCATGGGGATCAAGGTCAGCGCCGTAAAAAGAGAGGCCAGAAGCGTAAGACATATGACAAAAGCCATCTCTTTGAACAAAATACCCGTGATCCCGCCGATAAAAACGATCGGGACAAAAATGACGACAGTGGTAAGCGTGGAAGCGGTGATCGCTTTCCCGACCTCACTTGCTCCGAAGATCGCCGCTTCCTGAGCCCTTTCTCCTTTTTCTCTGTGCCGATAGATATTATCCAGAACAACGATGGCCGCATCCACTACCATCCCCATGGCAATAGCAAGGCTTGAGACCGATATCATGTTTAAGGTGTAGCCCCCCATATAGAGAAGGAAAAAAGCGATAATTAACGAGGTGGGGATGGAGCACGCGACGATAAGTCCCGCTCTTACATTACGCAGGAAAAGGAAAATGACCAGGATAACTAAAAACCCGCCCAGGTATAACGCATCCCTTAAATTCCCTATGGAGCCTTTAATGAAATCGGCAAAATCCCTGGCCACGACAATATTTACGTCAGCCGGCAGGTTTTTCTTCAACTCTCCCAGTTTTTCCAGCACTTTTTCCGTAACCTGGACCGTGTTCGCCCCGGATTGCTTCTGGACCATGATAATGAGGCCGCGCTTTCTATCCACCTCGACTTCCCGGGTCTTTTCCTTAAAGGCGTCTCTGATCGTTGCGACATCCCTGATATAAACGGAAACGCCCTCCCCTGTAGTCATTAAAACGATCTTCCCTATCTCATCTACCTCTATCTCTTCCGGTGTGCGTATCAGATAATCCCTGGCCCCTGTCTTAATATGCCCGCCCGGGATATCCAGGTTTTCTTTCCTTAAAGCGTTGATGACCCGATCTGCCGACAGACGATACGCTTCCAGGCGGTCGCGGTCAAGCTCAACCAGGATCTGCCGCTCTAAACCTCCCCTTATAACAGCCGCCGCGACCCCCGGAACGGTTTTCAAGGGATCGCAGACCCTCTCATCTACCAGATCATACAGTGCGGTATAACTCTCTTCAGCGGTTATTGCCAGAACAAGAATAGGCATCATGGAAAGATTAAATTTAAAAATTACGGGCCTGTCAACATCATCGGGCAGATATTTCTCTGACAGGTCCACCATGTCCCTTACGTCATTTGCCGCCTCATCCAGATTCGTGCCCCAATCGAATTTAAGCATCACGGCGGAAATACCTTCCCGAGAAGTAGATTCAAGTTTGTCCAGATTTTTTACCGTAGCCAGCTTGTCTTCCAGTATCTTTGTTATCTTGGACTCCACCTCTTCAGGACCTGCCCCCTCATATGTGGTCAAAACAGCTATTGTGGGTATTTCTATTTCCGGCATAAGGTCCAGGCCAAGCCGGAACAAAGAGACAATACCCAAAATGATCATGGCCACAAAGATCATGGTCGTGGTTATCGGATACTTGACGCCGAAACCGGGAAGTCTCATTGGTTTCCCTCTCTTATTTCCCGGATACCGGGATCGGTCATGACCTCAACCCTGTCGCCTTCTTTCAGGACGGTGTTGCCCATCGTAACTACGATCATGCCTTCTTCAAGGCCTTTTATTGCTTCAAATCTGTTGTCTTCGTTAACACCCAGCTCGATCTTTCTCCTGCGGGCCTTGCCATCTTCCACTACAAAAACGTAACATAAGCTGCCGTCCCTTATTCCCGCGTCCCTGGGCACGATCAGCACTCCCTTCTTTTCATCTATTAATATGTTAACCCTGGCGAACATCCCGGGTTTTAGCCTGTGATCGCTGTTGGGGATATTTATTTCAACCATGGCCGTGCGCGAGGCCAGGTCCACAACCGGGCTCACCCTCTCGACCATACCTTTGAAAACTTCACCCGGATAAGCATCCACCCTGATCTTTGCCGGTTTTCCTTCTTTTACTTTCGGAATATCTCTTTCGACTATATTCACCCTGACTTTCACAACATCCATATTCACTATCTGCGCTACCGCGACATTCGGAGAAACGCTTTCCCCTTTATCCAGATAAACCCTTCCCACGATCCCGTCTATCGGGGATTCAACGGGCGCTTTTTCGAATTCGAACCCGATCTCGTCCCTGTCCACATAGGCGATCGCGTCCCCCTTCGTCACCTTCTGCTGCTCTTTGACGGTATTCTCCATCAATTTTCCGGTCACTTTCGGGTACACATTTACCTGTTCCCGGGCCTTAATATCACCGACATAATGAAGTGACTGAACGATATCGCCTTTTGTCACTTTTTTCGCGCTGACCGGGATCATGGTTACTTTCTCATCTTTTCTCCCGCAACCGGATAAAACAAATACCATAGAGAACATGACCGTTATTATCAGGCACCGACCTTGTCTTTTCATCCTTTTTACCCCTTTTATATTATTTCCTTTATTTCTATGTTATTTACCGCAAGAGTGGTTCCCTTTGCCTGCTCAAGGAACACTAAAGCCTTGTTATATGCGATCACCGCGCCCAGGAATCCTAAACTTGCCAGATCATAGCTTTCCTGGTATTGCAGCATATCATGCGTGCTCAACTGACCGGCGTTAAATCTTTCTTTGGCCGCCTCGTATGTTTTTTCTTCCGCGTTGAGCGTCTTCCTCATCGCCTCGACGCTTCTCCGGGCGATATCCACGTTCCTGACAGCGTCCCTCACTTCTAAAATGATCCTTTGTTCCAGTCTGCTGAAAGCCAGGATCGTCTGCTCCTCCTCGAGCTTACTGATCTTATAGTCGCTTATCTCTTCCGCAAAACCAAAGGGGACTTTCACGTTAACCCCCACGCTCCAGGAACGATGCTTCCCGTCCTTGACCTGATCGAACGAATTCAGGTATGTATCCCCCAGCCCGTTAGCGGCATATGTCCCTGTCACGTCGATAGTCGGCAAAAGATCGTTTGCCGCTGTTTTTACGGTAATGTCTTTATTCTTCAGGTCCGTGACAGCGCCCCTGTAATCCGGCCTGTTCACGAACGCCTCCTTGATGCCCTCTACCAGATCTACTTCCCTGATCTCAAATACCGGTTTATCTTTAGCGCGTATATCAGCGTTCCAATACGCGGGATCGTCGATTAAATTTGTCTGCAGCTTGAGCTCGTCTTCCGCTTTCAGCAGAACCCTCTCAAAAAGCAGCAACACTTCCTCCCGTTTCGCGACTCCGGCCTCGGCCTCAAGCAGGTCTACCGAGCTGGCCAGGCCTTTCGCGTATCGCTTTTGTATGATCCCGAACAACTCATTTGATCTCGTTAAAGCGTGTTCTCCTATCTCGTATTGATCGATATGGTGCAGGTAATCGTAATATGTCGCTATCACCCGCGTCACGATATTTATCACCTCCTGCTCAAAACTCTGGTCTGAAATTTCCTTATTGTTCCTGGCTATAACGATATCCGCCTGGTCCCGGCCCATCCCGAAAAAATCTTTCATGACCGGTTGAGTTATACTCGCGCTGACCGAACTTTCATGATCGGGGAAAAACCTCTGCGACCCGGAATTACTGCTGCTGACGGCATTATTGAAATTTACGTCATACTGTGTGTTCGTAACGAGCTTCCCTTCCGCGCCCACGTTGAAATCGGACCTCCTGGATCTATCCTGGATATTGCCCGTCAATAAAGAAGCGCTTCCGGGATAATTGGTCTCATCGTATTCAAAATACCCCTTAAGAGAAGGTTCGAACGCGCTTTCCGCTTTTTTTATGCCGTATTTCGCGATGACCGGATCGATCTTCTTTATTTTTATTTCCGTATTTTTCTTTAACGCGTAAGCTATGCAATCAACCATGCCCAGGTCTAAAACCTCCTTCGCTTCAGCTGACTTTATAAAGGCCTCCTTTTCAAAAAGAATATCTTTTCCTTCCTCTGCCCCCGCTAAAAGCGGGCAAAAGCAAAAAACCAGGAAAAGTGATGCACTCATCACCGTATAAATGATCCGATCCAGGTGTCTCACGTCCTTTTCCTCAGATCGTTATAGATCTTTTTTAACAATTTTAAGTATTCCCGCCTCTCGGATCCGCTAAGTACCGAAAATATGTCATTTGATATATTCTTGCGTTCCTTACTTATTTGTTTTGCGGTTTTTTCCCCTTTCTCAAGAAGTATGACCCGAACGATCCTTCTATCCTCTTTTGAACGTTCCCTTTTTATCATGTTAAGTTTTATCATTTTATCCACGATCCCCGTTACCGCGCTCATGGTTAAGTGAAGTGTCCTTGCCAGGTCCCCCATCATGCAAGCCCCTTTTTCTCTCAGAAGGTCCAGGACGACCACTTGAGGAAGCGATAGACCACCTTTGGAAAAAACCGTCATCTGTTTCTTTGTCACTTCACGCAGAATAAGGGGAAGTATCCTTGAGACTTCACCGCCAAAATCAATTTTTTCCGGAGCGGCCATAACAACTCCTTTCGTTTTGTGAATTTTTAATTCACACAATATTTAAGAAATTTAACTATTTTCTATTTAAAGTATACGCCAAAAAAGAGGAGTTGTCAACAGAAATGGTATCAAGCGTGACGTTCGGTAAATTCGATGATCTGGTTCATCATTTTTACGGATTCGACAGGGTAATTACCGGCAGCTGTTTCACCTGAAAGCATCGTAAAATCAGTACCGTCTAATATCGCATTGGCGACATCGGTTACTTCGGCTCGTGTGGGCCGGCTGTGTTCGGTCATATGCTCGAGCATCTGTGTCGCGGTGATCACGAATTTTTTCTTTTTGTTGCACTTTTTGATGATCAATTTTTGTATTATCGGAATTTCATAAATAGGCACGGCTATACCCATATCCCCTCTTGCTATCATTATACCGTCCGCGACATCGATGATCTCATCTATATTTTTTATGGCTTCCCTGCTTTCTATTTTTGCGATGACCTTACATCCCGGTAAACCCGGTTTTATAAGCTGCTTTACTTTCTTAACGTCGTTCTTAGTGCGTACAAAGGATTGCGCGACATAATCCATCTTATGGTGTATGCCGAATTTAATATCGGCCTGGTCTTTTTGCGTAAGCCCTGAAAACGGAATACGAACTCCCGGTATATTGATCCCCTTTCTCTCTTTCAAGGCCCCGCCTTCTATCACTTCTGCCTTGATCCTCTTTTTTGATGAGTTTTTCACTTTAAGGATTATATTCCCGTCATCTATATATATAAGCTGTCCTGCCGCGATCCTGGTCAGATCATGTTTATAATCAAAGGGGATCATATGCGGATCATCCTGGTCTTCTCCAGCTGCCAGCCAGACAGTCTCCATTTTATTAAGGATCTTCCTGTCCCCGTCTTTAAAACGGCCTATTCTGATACGGAATCCTTCCAGATCCTGCATAACACGGATATGCCGCCTGTATTTCTTGTTGATCTTTCTAACTAATTGCAAACGATCCAGGTGTTCTTCATGGTTCCCATGTGAAAAATTTTGCCGCACGACATCTAATCCGGCCATGACCATCTTACGTATGATGGTATAACTACTGCTGGAAGGGCCTAATGTAGCTACGATCTTTGTTTTAGCCATTTTGCTTTTCCTCTTCAGGCTTTTGCGCTCAAGGCTCCAAGATAAGGCTTCAATGCGGGACATGTGAACAAAACCGCTGCAAAGCCGGCTAAAATGAGAAGGATAATTAAAATCACGAGCCTTAAGTTCTTCGACCAGAACGACGAATAGCCGAATCCCCTCACGAACTGAGTTACTGTATCCCGGCGTTCCCTGCGCGCACCTTTAGGCAGGCGCGGTGTGTGGGTAAAAAGCCGGCCCAGAGCCGATCCGAGCCGCATCCTGACATTTACCGCCCAGCCGGATGCTTCCAGAAGGACGCTCAGATCCCTCTTGCGTATCCTGGTTACACCCATAATGATACCCGGCAGCAAAACAATGATTATTATCCCCCCCAACGCAGCCAATACATGAACCGGTTTTACCTGTGACAGGGCTTTGACAATAAAAGCAAAGGCTGTTCCAAGGGCGGCGATCGCGATGCTTCCACCCAGCAAAAGATCGCGTGTTATCCCGGAGGCGCTGGGGCGGGAAAGGGCCGTCTCCAGGCCGCCTTGGCCGGAGCTGCCGAATTTATCTATCTGCGTTTTTATAAAACCGGCAAATTGTCCGAAAGGAGCTTTCACCGACTCCCAGATACTAACGGGGTTCGCCGTGATATCTACTATCTCCGCATCCCATTCCCGGCCGTCTGTGGTGAAAAAAATACCGCGCTTGCCGATACGCAATCCATCCGCGGTGCCGGAAGTTACCGGAGCCATGATCTCAAACTTGATATCTTCCGCCTCGCGCCCTGTCACTTCCAGATAGAGCAAATACATATAACTTTTATCCGCCACGATCCTGTGCGCCTGCCTGTCATGGATCTCCATTGTAAAAGTTATTTCTCTGCCGCCTATCACCAGCGTCCCTTTCTCAAAAAGAGCGCGCTGTTTGGGATCGTAAAGATCCGCAAAACTCACAAAATTATTGGCCAGTTTCATGAACCATTTTTGATAGAGAATAAGCTTCTCCAGATCATGTATCTGCTCCAGATCATCGGCCCGGGCCAGGTCTTTTGCGATAAGCCCGTTCAGCCGCTCGTTGTATGAGCCGTCAAGATAGCTGCGGAGTATATCCGCTCCCAGTTTTTCGACCTTAGCCCCCTGCCTGGCTTCCAGCCACCTGCGGTGCGGAGCAAAGATATTTTTTACCCTCTCCCACTCCCCTTTGGAAAGTTGTCCGGCCGACCCTCCAAGCACACGTTTTACGACCTTTTCCCTGAGCTCAAGGAGCCGCTCCGTGTATAAAGGATTGCTCTTACCGTCCAGGCTCAAGATACCTTCCGGGCCGGGTGCGGCCAGCGGAGCATCTTTAAGCCGGGCCTCCATCGCCTGCTGATCCGTAAAATCGGTTTCTTCAAGCTCCTTCTGGCTAAACCGCATCTCGTCCCGGGCCCGTTCATCGAAAGCGACTATTTCACACTGAGTAAAATACTGCTCGATCTTCTCTCCCAGACCGGCCACTAACTGATAAGCCCGAGGGGTTTCGGCCCCCCAGGGCATAACCTCCGCGGTTTCCCCTCCTCCGGGATGTTCGCCTTTTGCTTTCCAGTCGAGGTAGCTCTCGGCTTCGCGGAAAAATTCGTTGATCTCCTTGCCCGAGATCCCCGGTTTGCCGCTCGCGTCCATGGTGGAACCAACAGTGTCCATAACCGAACGTGTGAAAGCGGCTAGATCAGCGTCACCGGTCGCTTCCGGAGGAATAATACCATCGCCGTTATCCCCCGCCCGGGCTATAATGCTTGCCGCACCGCGTATCTGGCTCAGGCTGATCTCCCCGGTACCCGATAAGTTAAGATTGGCCAGGATGAACTCCGCGGCTTTTCGCAATTTTTGACCTTCAGGATGAGTTGTATCGATATCGCAAAGTCTCAGGGTGTCGATACCTTCGGATAAACGGCTGCGGCCGGCTAATAATCGAAACAGCCAGGTCTGCGCAGCCCTGAGTTCACGTGTTCTAATGCGGCCGTTTTTATCTGTATCTACATAAGAAAGGAATGTCTGATCGCAGTTGAGGTTTGAGATCGGAACACTTGTAGCTGCCCAGCGGGCCTCATCAAGAATCTGGATCTTTTCCAGATCCCGCGCATCCCGGATCCCAAG
>DAOVKF010000059.1 GCA_030631915.1 Candidatus Omnitrophota bacterium | reverse complement strand
GAACACGGGATCGTGGAAGCGAACGTCGATCTGATGCCCACCATACTTGAGGCGTACGGAATACCGGTACCAGCGGGTGTCCAGGGCAGGAGCGTGTTTAATGTTACCGCGCAAAGGGCGGGGAACATTTCCCGGGAACGTAAGGGTTACGCGATCTCGGAATCGTTATTCGGGGACGCATATACCGTTTCGTTGAGGGATGTATCGCACAGGTATGTTTTTAAGACGCGTTTTGACGTGGCTGATTTTAAGAACTACAGATCCGCCGGAGTCGAAGAAGAGGTGTATAAAGCCGGGGAGGACAGCCCGGAAACCCTTGTAGGTCCCGGGGACCGGGAGGCTTTACGCAGGATGTATCATTCCGTGGTCAAAGGCCACATAGAAGGGATACTGAAGATACATAAAAGTTGAACTATATTATGGATTCCTGCTTTCGCAGGAATGACAGGGAGGTGGAGGGAAACGTGATCGATCCGCACGGCGGGGCCCTGGTAAACAGGGTCCTGGACAGCAGGGAAGCTGAAAAGATAAAGAGATCAAAGCTGCCGCGGCTCAAGGCGAGCGACGACATAATACTGGACGTGGAAAAGATCGCCATCGGCGCTTACAGCCCGCTTACGGATTTCATGTGCAGGCAGGACCTTTCGAGCGTGGTCGACCGGATGAAGCTCGCGGACGGCACGCCGTGGACCATACCGATTTTCCTGCCGGTCGGGAGGGAAACGGCGCGGTCTTTACCGGCGAGAGGCAATATTATCATCAGCGATGATAAAGGAAGGGATATCGCGCTGATGGAGGTGAAAGAGATATATTCTTTCCCCAGGAGAAAATGGGCGGAGAAAGTCTACGGGACGCAAAGCACGCGGCATCCAGGGGTCAAAAGGCTTTTTGACACGCATGACAGGC
Source organism: Candidatus Omnitrophota bacterium (assembly GCA_030631915.1). Taxonomy (GTDB): domain Bacteria; phylum Omnitrophota; class Gorgyraeia; order Tantalellales; family Tantalellaceae; genus DAOVKF01. Next base: position 8,134 of record DAOVKF010000059.1, on the reverse strand, counting down.
TTGTGGGAGGGGATATATGGATGATAGATAAACCCGGGTTCGCGTTTGAGAAGTTCAATCTTACGCCGGCGCAGACCAGAAGGGTGATAAAGAAAAGAGCCTGGAAAACAGTCGCGGGTTTCCAGACAAGGAACGCCCCTCACAGGGCCCATGAATATCTGCAGAAAACAGCGCTCTGTATCACTGACGGCATATTAGTGCATCCGATAATCGGATGGAAAAAGCACGGTGATTTCAGGCCGGAACTGGTCATAAAAGCGTATAAGACCCTGATAAGCAAATATTTCCCCGGGGATTCGGTTATTTTCGCGGGACTGGCCACGGCCATGAGGTATGCCGGGCCCAGGGAAGCCGTGTTCCATGCCATTATAAGGAAAAATTACGGGTGCACGCATTTTATAGTGGGGAGGGACCATGCCGGTGTCGGGGATTTTTATGATAAATACGAAGCGCACAGGATATTCGATCTTTTCCCCGATATAGGGGTGGTGCCGCTTCTGATGAGAGGGCCGTATTATTGTTCCAGATGCGGCGAAGTGGTTTCCGACAGGGTATGTCCCCACGCGGAGAAATGGCATAAACATATAAGCGGGACCATGGTAAGGAAAAGCCTGTCGGAAGGCAGGGAACTGCCCGGTTATATAATGAGGAAAGAAGTGTTCGAGGTTTTAAAAAAGGCCGGTAAACAAGGCTTTATCTGAGGATCGAACGGGAGGGAAGTTGTAAAATGGCAAAGATAATCGCTACGATAAGTCCCGCCACGGAGGACCTGGAGGGGATAGATGTGGGGAGGATAAACGGTTCTTTCGGCACAAAAGAAGACATGGCGGCCCTTGCCCGGAGGATCATCGGGAAAATGAAAGCCCGGGTGCTCCTGGACCTGCCGCGGTCAAGGAGCAAAAAAAGGACCAATTCATACACGGACGATGAGCTTATCGAAGTCGCCAGGAAGGCCGGTGTGAGTCTTCTGGGCCTTTCATACGTGCGTTCAGGCGAAGAAGTGCGGGAGATAAGACAGAAGGTCGCTGGCTGCGATATCAAACTGATATCTAAGATCGAGGTCAGGGAAGCGGAAGAAAATCTGGACGACATCATAAAGGCCTCGGACGGGGTCATGATAGACAGGGGGGACCTTGCCGCTGCCGTTGGTTTTGAGAAACTGCCCCGTCTTCAGAAAAGGATAATCAGGAAAAGCAACGATCACGGCAAGGCCGTGATCGTCGCTACTGAGATGCTGGCTTCCATGGTGAATGACACGGAACCGACCAAGGCGGAAGTGCTGGACATCGCTAACGCCGTGTCCGAGGGAGCGGACTACGTGATGCTTTCGGAAGAGACCGCTGTCGGCCGGCACCCGAACCATGTGGTCAGGACGATGAAGCGGGTCATCGATGAAGTAAGTGAAAAATACAAGGCTATAATACTCGCGGCCGGAAGCGGTTCGGGCCTTGGTTCCATAACCGCGGAACATCATGTATGCCTCGCCGATATAGGCGGAAAAACCATCCTGGACACGCAGCTGGACGCGCTTACAAGGAACGGGGTGCATGAAGAGGATATAATCATCGCCGCCGGGAAAGGGGATTCTTATATCCGTGAGAGGGTCGCGGGAACGGATATAAACGTGATGTTCAACCCCTGGTATGAATCGACCAATATGCTCACCACCATATGGCTGGTAAAAGAACAGATCCGGAACGGGTTTATCGTCGTATACGGTGATATTGTCTTTGAGCCGCGGATACTGGAAAAGGTTATCGCCAATAAGAATGACATAGTCCTGGCCGTGGAGGAGAAAACGTGCGACGAGGAGGACGAGAAGGTCTGCGCGGCAGGCGGTATCATGACACTCCACGCGGATTACGCCCTCCTGCCGGAACCCAGGCACAAATGTCTGCCCGTTGATGACGCGTATGGCGAGTTCATAGGCATCGCAAAATTCAACCGGCAGGGGGCGGCGCTTCTGGGGAAGGAGATGGACCGCATAATGTATGAACAGAAGTTCCATTCTTATCTCATGACCGCTTTCGAGCGGCTGGCGGCAAAAGGGGTCAGGCTGAATATCGAAAAAATAAACGGATGTCTCTGGAATGATAATGATACGATCCATGACCTGAAGAAGACAAGAGAGGACATATATCCAGGCATAAAGCAAAGAATAAAGGATATCAATGGAAGATCTGAAAGAACTCAATAGAATATGCCAGAAACCTGATTATAAGACCAGGGGGAACTGGATGGCCCGCCATATTACCAGGGATATGGCGCTTCCCTTAAGCTGGATCTTTTTGCATACACGGATAACCGCTAACCAGGTTACTTCCATATCGCTTTTTGCCGGTTGCGCGGGATGCGCGTTTTTCGGCGCGGGGACAAAGCAGGCCATGCTGTTCGGGGCGTTCCTATTGCAGTTGTGGTATTTACTGGACCATGTCGACGGGCATATAGCCAGATACCGCAAACAGTCGAACCTTACAGGCGTGTATTTCGACTATCTGACCCATTATGTGGTGCATGCCGGCATATTTACGGGGATAGGATACGGTGTGTTCCGTAAAACGGGTAATTTATTCTATCTTATGACGGGCGTCGCCGCGGCCATGGCCATAATATTTTTCAACCTTTGCTATGACGTATTGTATAAAGCGTATTTTTCAAGGATAAAAACCTGCGGATACCTCGTTGTCAGGCGGAAAACCAGCGCTGGACAGGGGACCGATCCCGCGCGGAGAGGCGTTTCGGGGCGCATATTTTCGTTCATCCATAAGACGTGCGAAGTGCATGTCCTGATGAATGTCGTGACCGTGCTCGCTGTATTTTCCTTTTTTTGGGATCTTGACGTCTGGAGGTTCTGTATTACGTATTACGCTTTTGCCGCCGTTTTTATCTCCATAATGAAAAACGCGCATTTTGTCCTTTTCCGCGTTCCTGACAGGACATTTGAGGAAACATTCGAGGCGGACAGTGAAAGTTAATATCGTTATTCTGAATTATAACGGCGAAACGCTCCTGCCGCAATGCATGCCGTCCATAATAGACGCGAAACATTCATCCGCGAATGAGGTAAAGATCACGGTTATCGACAATGAAAGCACTGACAGCAGTCTTGACGCGCTGGCGCGGTATGGATCGGAGGTTACGGTCATACCTCACGAAAACAGGGTCTTCTGCTCCTTTAATGACGTGGCAGCGTCCCTGGATGACGATATCGTGATACTGTTGAACAATGATATCAAGGTGGAAGCGGATTTCATAGATCCCCTGGCAGATGTGTTCAAGAAGCACCCTGACGCGTTTCTGGCCGGTCCAAGGGTCCTGACTTTTGATAAAAAAAGGTACGAGGGCACAAAGACCAGAGGGTGGATAGAAAAGGGCGTTTTTAAGTCAAGTTCAAGATTTCCGGGATACGAAAAATACGTGGACATCGAAGGTTATACGGCCCAGGCCGGGTTCGGGGCCTTTGACAGAAAGAAATTCCTGCAGTTGAACGGGTATGACGACCTTTATCTGCCCGGGATCATGGAAGACGCGGATCTCTGTTACAGGGCATGGCGGTGCGGGTTCAGGGGATATTATCAGCCGAAGAGCCTGATATATCATATAGGACAGGCAAGTTTCAAGCCGAGGTTCGGGGCGTTCCGGATACGCAGGATGAGCCACAGGAATACGTATTTATTCATGTGGAAAAACATATCGGACAAAAAGATACTGGCGACGGGACTGTTGTATCTGATCCCGCGCATGGTATTCGCTGTTCTTCGCGGGAAATTCGAGATCCCTGCGGGATTTATTTCAGCCCTTGCCAGATGGCCGGGGGCGATGAAAAGGCGGGTTAAGGTCCGGAGTGATTTTGTAAGGTCTGATGCCGAGGTTTTGAAAGAGTTTGAAAGGATGTAAGGGCTTATGCCGGTTCTGTCCGTATGCGTAATAGTTCTGAACGAGGCGGAGAAGATCAGGAGGTGTCTTGACGGCGTTCTCTTCGCCGATGAGATGATCGTGGTCGATGCCGGCAGCAGCGATGATACTGTCAGCGTGGCGAAACAATATACGGACAAGGTCTATATTAACAAGTTTGAGGATTTTGCAGCGCAGAAAAACTTTGCCGTGTCAAAAGCGTCCGGTGACTGGATATTGTCCATAGACGCGGATGAAGTGGTGGAAAGAGAGCTCGCGCAGGAGATAAGATCGACGATCAACGGGGAGAGCGGTAAGGCCGGATATTATCTTAACAGGATAAACTACATGTACGGCAAAAGACTTGACCGCTACTGCCAGCCTGATCACAAGATAAGGCTGTTCAGAAAGGATAAGGGGAGATTCGTCCAGCCCGTCCATGAATACGTGGAATGCGACGGCCCGACCGGTTACCTGAGGAGTCCGCTTCTCCATTACAGTATTTCAGGCTTTGCCGAACATCTCAGGAAAGCCGACCTTTATACTTCATTAGAGGTCGACATGATGAGGCGGAAACACGGCCTGAACGCGGGAAGGTGTCTGGGGGGAATGGTCCTGAGACCGCCGTTCAGGTTTTTGCAGGATTACATATACCGGAAGGGGTTTAAAGAAGGTTTCACGGGTCTCATCATCAGCGTGGGCGCCGCTTTTGTGGAGTTGCTGAAATGGTCAAGGTGCTTTATGGCGTGCGTGCGAAAGAAAGGGGAAAACCGGTCGTGAAAAAGGAATGGTCGGAGTTTTACGCTGAGCCTGCCGGCGTTTCAGGATTCCTGGAGAACATCATTGTTCACAGGGAGTTCCTCGAGGAGATTGTAAGGTCCGGCCCGCGGGATGTGCTTGAAGTGGGATGCGGCAGCGGGACCCTTTCGGTATTCCTGAGCCACCTGGGCTGCCGGGTAACGGCGGTGGATAAGGACGAACGCATTATTAAGAAGGCAAAACAGGCCTCTGACACGCTTAACGGCAGGGTCAGTTTCAGGATATGCGACGCGTTCAGCCTGCCTTTCGGGGACAAGACTTTTGACGTTTCCTTTTCCCAGGGAGTGCTCGAGCATTTTTCGGACGAAGACATCGTAAGGATCTTAAAGGAACAGGTCAGGGTCGCGGGAACGGTCTTTTTCAGCGTCCCGGGCGTGTTTTACAATCACCGTGATTTCGGTGACGAACGTCTGCTTACCAGGAAACAGTGGGAGAGGATACTTTCCGGGTTTGACGTCAGGCTGAGCGGATATTATTATCGGATAAGCGCCAGGAGGAACCTCATGATAAAATTACCCATCATGTACATGGCGGAGATAAGATGAACGTCGGGATCGACGCCCGGCCGGCGTCCGGAAAAAGGACCGGCATAGGTTATTATACCAGGAACCTTATCAGGGCGCTGGACGGTAAAGGCGGATTGAGGTATACCTGTTTTACGGGTGACAGGAATAACGACCTGAACACCCCGGAGAGGATATACTGGGAGAACATCAGGCTGCCGTGGCTGGTCAGAAGGAGCAAGGTGGATCTTCTGCATATCCCGGGCTTTGCCGGACCCTTATTCAAATGCGGGAGGAGAAAAGTCACGACTGTCCACGATCTGATCGGCATGATCTATCCCCGCAACCTGGACTTCGCGAGCAGATTTTACTGGCAGAAGTGGCTTCCCGCCTGTATCGGCAGCTCTGACGCGGTCATCGCGGATTCAGAGAACACCAGGACGGATATCTTAAGATTACTGAGGGTCCCGGAGAGCAGGGTCCATGTTGTTCCGCTTGCCGTTGAAGAAAAGTTCTCACCCGGCGCCGGGACGGGAAGATTTGAGACGGTCCGCGCGAAATACGGATTGCCGGCGGAGTTCATGCTTACGGTCGGGACAGTGGAACCGCGGAAGAATGTCCATGGCCTTATCGCCGCCGCCGCGCTGTACTTCAGGGAAAGAGATACCGGGCTCCATGTTGTCGTTGTCGGGAGCAAGGATTGGGGGTATGATCAGGCCGGCAGAAAGATGGAGGAGCTCGGGATCCGGGACAGGGTCAGGTTCACCGGATATATAGAAGAAGAAGACATGCCGGTCGTCTATAACATGGCGAAATTTTTCGTCTATCCCTCCTTTTATGAGGGTTTCGGACTTCCCGTGCTGGAAGCTTTATCCTGCGGGATACCTGTCATATGTTCCGGTGTCTCTTCTCTTCCGGAAGTCGCGGGAGACGCCGCGATACTGATAGACCCCGGTAATGTCACTGAGCTGAAAGAGGCTGTCAGGTCCCTGGATGAAGACCCGCGTCTCTTGAGCGCAATGTCCCGGAGAGCCCTGCGTCAGGCCGGAAAGTTTTCCTGGCAGAGCACGGCGGAGCGGACTTTAGAGGTGTATAAAAAACTGTTATGACGACGAACATTACAAACGAAAGGTGAGCCAATGAAAGTGTCGATTCTTATGCCGGTCTATAACGAGTTCAAGACCATTATGGACGTGATCGATCTGGTGCGAAATGTTGAGATGGATAAGGAGATAATAGTCGTTGATGACCGTTCCACTGACGGGACAAGGGAATTTTTGCGAAAACATTTCAAGGACGGCTCCGGAGATGTCCGGGCCTTTTATCACGATAAGAACAAAGGAAAAGGCGCCGCGATCCGGACCGCGCTCCTGCATGCTAAGGGGGAATACGTGATCGTGCAGGACGGGGACCTTGAATATTCACCGCATGAGATGTTGAAACTGGCTTCCGTGGTAGAGGAGACGGGCGCCGAAGCTGTTTACGGTTCGAGGTTTCTTGAAACATGGAGGTCTACTTCCCTGCCTCACTACGTGATCAACGGGTTCCTGACAGCGCTGACCAATATCATGTTCGGCGCTTCCCTTACGGATATGGAGACCTGCTATAAGATGGTAAGGACTGACGTTATAAGAGGCCTGAATATTAAGGCGGATAAATTCGAGTTCGAACCTGAAGTCACGGCGAAACTTTTAAAAAGAGGCATCAGGATACGGGAGGTCCCCATATCATACCGCGGCCGCGGGTATGACGAAGGCAAGAAGATAACCTGGCGGGACGGGATAGAGGCGGTTCTCACGCTTTTTAGATTAAAATTCAGGGAATAGTCAGGAGCAGGGGGTTGTAAGGGGTGTTTGCGGGAAGGCTGCTCCGGGGTGTTCCGTACAGAAGCTTGAACGTCACACGTAACTACAATTCCGACGCGGCCGAGCCTGGAAAAATAAAGTTTAAACGGCCACTATAGGTTGTAGAAGTTTTCAAGCTTCTGGTAGGAATACCCCGGAGCAGGCATGGTGCAGAGTAGGGTCGAATGTATAAACGGCTGCACATCCCGAATCCCGAATAACAATTTACGAACATTTCCGAGATTAAAAAATGAAACGCGACATAGTTATTCTGCTTATAGTGTCTTCCGTTATCCTGCTCTTTAATCTCGGCGCGGGAAGCCTGAGCTCATGGGACGAGGCTTTCTACGCGGAGGTGTCCAGGGGGATCCTGGAGACGAATAACTGGATCGACCTCCGATGGGCCGGCGCCCCGTGGAGCGATAAACCGCCGTTATACATGTGGGTTACGGCTGTTTTTTACAGGTTGTTCGGTGTAAATGAATTGTCCGCCAGATTGTTCTCGGCTTTAGCGGGTATGGGCACGGTGGTCCTGACGTATCTGCTGGGCCGCAGATTTTTCTCAGGGAGGGTGGGATTGCTCTCAGCCATTATGCTGGCGAGCACTTATCATTTTATTGCGTTCGCCAAATCCGGAACACTGGACGTTACCTTTGTGTTTTTTCTTTGCCTGTCCGTGTATTTTTTTCTGGCCGCAGAAGAAAAAAAGTTTTATATCGTTTATTCCTTCATATCCTTTGGCCTGGCTTTTCTGGTCAAAAGCTTCGCCGCTCTGCTGATACCGCTTATATTAGTGGCGTATGCCCTCTATTCAGGGAAATGGCGCCTGTATATCAACAGATATTCCCTGATAGGGTTTACCGTGTTCTTTATTATCGTCGGCGGCTGGCATTTCCTTGTTTTCAGGGATTATGGCATGGATTTCGTGAAGGGTTATGCGCAGAAACATCTGTTTGTCCGGACGACTCAGGCACTTGACGGACACACGGGAAGCTTGCTGACATATATCAACGTTATCCTGTATAAAGCCAAACCCTGGGGGGCCCTCGGGCTTGTCTCTCTGCCGTTCTTTCT
>DAOVKF010000162.1 GCA_030631915.1 Candidatus Omnitrophota bacterium | reverse complement strand
CCTCTTGTGGACAACATCATAACCGGAAAAGAGATAGCGCTGCCCGAGGGCGTGGATGTCCCCCACATAGTGACCGAGATCGTTCAAAGGGTCAACGCAATGCCGCGGTTGGATCTCCTCACTATCCTGACGGCCGCTATGGTGGTGATGTTCCTGCTCAAGGGAGTATTCCTGTTTTTACAGACGTATCTGATGAGTGACGTCAGTCAGAGGGTCATCAGGGACATGAAAAACACGGTCTATGATAAATTCCTGGACCTTTCCATGGATTTTTACGGCCGCCATCCCACGGGCCAGCTCATGTCGCGGATCACCCATGACACGGCCGTGATACGCGACGCCATAAGTTCCGGCGTGGCCGACACTTTTTATCAGCCGATACAGCTTATGGTTTACATGGGGGTGCTTGTAAGCGTCAAGGTCTACTTTGGCATACCCTGGAGCCTGATAATCATCGCTTTTGTCCTGTTCCCGCTTATCCTTTATCCGGTCATGAAGATCGGAAAAAAACTCAGAAAAATAAGCACAAGCTCTCAAGAAAAGGTCGCGGACATCAATAACATGCTCCTGGAAACGGTCTCCGGCATGAAACTGGTCAAGTCGTTCAATATGCAGGATTATGAGAGAAAACGTTTCAATGCCCATAATCAGGCTTATTATAAACTGAGCATGAAGTCCGTCAAGAGGATGAAGCTGATCAGCCCGTTAACGGAATCCATGGCCATTGTGTGCGTGACCGTGATCATATGGCTCGCCGGCAAAAGTATTGTCACGGGCGCGCTGTCCGCCGGAGCTTTTACGGCTTTTATCGCGGCGGTCTTCTCCATGATGAAGCCGGTCAAGCGGCTCAGCTCTGTTTACGGGATCAATCAGCAGGCGCTTGCCGCGGCCGACCGGGTTTTTCATATACTGGACACACCGGCCGCGATCAGGGAAAAGAACGATCCGGTTGAGCTTGAGTCCTTCGGAAAAGAGATAACCTTTGAAAACGTATCTTTCCGGTATGATCGCGATAATGAAAAAAATATCCTTAGTGATCTGGCCCTTACGGTCAAAAAGGGGCAGGTCGTGGCGCTTGTGGGGCCGTCCGGCGGCGGTAAGAGCACTCTGGTGAACCTGATCCCGAGGTTTTATGATACTGAGAGAGGAAGTGTCCGGATCGACGGCATTGACGTGCGCGATCTCTCCATAAGGTCTCTCAGGGGAAAAATAGGGCTTGTGACGCAGGAAACGCTTCTTTTCAACGATTCAGTAAAGGCCAATCTGAGTTACGGGTACGAGGACGTTGATGAAGAACGGCTTATCCGCGCCGCGGAAGTCGCGAACGCGCACAGGTTTATCAAGGATTTCCCCCGGGGTTATGATACGATCATAGGAGAAAGGGGGCTTAAGCTTTCCGGCGGGCAACGGCAGAGGATAGCTATCGCGCGCGCTGTTTATAAAAATCCACCTATTCTTATCCTGGATGAGGCTACTTCCCAACTGGACACCGAGAGCGAAAAACTCGTTCAGGAGGCCATTAACAAGTTGATGGCAGGGAGGACCGTTATCGCCATTGCCCACAGGTTGAGCACTGTAATACACGCCGACAGGATAATAGTGATCGATAAGGGGAGGATCATAGCTACGGGGGTCCACAGGGAACTGCTTGAAAGGAACGTTTTGTACAGAAAACTTTATGAAATGCAGTTTCTGGACCGCCAGGTACCGTCCGCACAAAACACTTGAATTTATAGCTATTTTCTCTATAATAATCATTCAGTGCGTTGATATCTACCGGGCCGGTTTTACCCGAGCTCAGCTGCGGGGAGGAATATCCCCGCCGAAAGGGAGCGGGCAGACCCGGTGAGCGGATGGTCTGATCTAAAACAGCAAGGCAAAGAGGAGGAAAAATACATGCCGGTAACTTCTGAGGTAATACGTAAACTGCTGGAAAACGGCACTCATTTCGGGCATCAGACGAATAAATGGAACCCGAAAATGAAGAAATTCATCTTTGACGAGAAGAGCGGGATCTACATAATCGACCTGGAAAAGACGGAAAAGGCGCTCCAGGAGGCCGCGGATTTTCTTTATGATCTGGCGAGGAACGGCGGGTCCGTCCTTTTTGTGGGGACCAAGAAACAGGCGAAGCAGATCATCAAAGAGGAGGCCGGAAGCTGCGGCATGTTCTACGTGAATGAACGCTGGCTGGGCGGGTGCCTCACCAACTTCAGCACCATCCGCAAGAGTGTTGACCGGCTTGATTCTCTGCAGGAGATGAAAGGGACCGAGGTCTATGAGGCTCTGGCTAAAAAGGAGAAAGTGAAACTTGAGAAGGAAGAGGCAAAACTCCTCAAAAACCTTATCGGTATAAGGGGGATGAAGGGTTTACCCGGAGCCGTCGTTATTATTGACACTGAGACCGAGAACATAGCCGTCAAAGAGGCCGGTAAAATAGGCATACCGATCGTGGCGCTTATAGATACGAACTGCGACCCGGATGTGGTTGAGTACCCCATACCGGGCAATGACGACGCGATAAGATCCATCAGATATATCTGTCATACGCTGGCGGAAGCGGTCGATAAAGGCCGTTGTGAATATGACGGGAAGGGCGCCCCCGCGATGGAAGAGGAGGCCGAAGAGGTCCGGATCAAAGAAGAGACAGAAGAGACAAAAAAGACGGAAGCAACAGAAAAGACAAAAGAGACAGAAGCAACAGAAGAGACAAAAGAGACAGAAGCAACAGAAGAGACAGAAGTCCCGGAAGAGATAGAAGAGCCGAAAAAAACAGAAACGCCGGAGGAAACTCCGCAGCAAGAGGAGTCCGGGGAAAACAAGAAAAAGGAAGAGGAAAGCGGTCCCGATGAACCGGCCATT
>DAOVKF010000177.1 GCA_030631915.1 Candidatus Omnitrophota bacterium | reverse complement strand
GAGATCAAAGAAGGGGACATTATCGAAGGCACCATCGTTCAGGTGGGGGGGAAGGACATTCTCGTCGATATCGGTTATAAATCCGAAGGGCTCGTCCATAAGGCGGAAATATTTGACCCTGAGAAACTGAAAGTCGGGGATAAAATAAACGTTTTGCTGGAGACAAAAGAGGACGATAACGGAATGGTCGTTGTTTCGCATGAAAAGGCGAGAAAACTGAAGGGATGGCAGGACATCGTAGCCAATAATAAGGAGGGCGACAATGTCGAGGGAAAGATCTCCCGGAAGGTCAGAGGAGGGTTCATGGTGGATATGGGCCTGGAAGCATTCCTGCCGGCGAGCCTTTCAGCCATGCAGGATGTCGGCGGGGCTGACAACCTTCTCAATAACACTTACACCTTCAAGATCGTCAAGATCAACATCCCCCGTAAAAACATCGTTTTATCCCGCAGGGAGATCGTGGACGAAAAACGCAGAGAAGAAAAACGGGAGATATTGGACAGCCTGAATAAGCATGACATCGTAAAAGGGGTGGTACGCAATATCACCGATTTCGGGGCCTTTATCGATATCGGCGGTGGGATAACAGGGCTTCTGCATGTCACTGACATGAGCTGGGGACGCGTTACCCGGCCGAACGCGCTGATGAAGGTGGGGGATGAACTGGAAGTCAAAATACTGGATTTCGATAAAACGAGCATGAAAGTATCCCTGGGCCTGAAACAAAAGACGCGTAACCCCTGGGAAGATATTGAAGAGAAATATCCCGAGAAAAGCGTCGTTGCAGGCAAGGTCGTCAATATCATGCCTTACGGGATATTTGTGGAACTTGAGGAGGGGATCGAAGGGCTTATCCACATTTCGGAATTTTCCTGGTCAAAAAAATACAATCATCCGAGTGAAAAGTTCAATATCGGAGATAAATTGGACGCGATGATCCTGAAACTCGACAAGAACAACCGGAAACTCTCCCTGGGGTTGAAACAACTGGAGGGTGACCCGTGGCAGGGAGTCGAAGAGCGGCATCATGTCGGGGACACGATAAAGGGCGTGGTAAACACACTGACTGATTACGGGGCTTTTGTGGAGCTGGAAAAGGGAGTGGAAGGATTGGTGCACGTTTCCGACCTTTCCTGGACAAAACGGATAAGCCACCCCCGGGAGATCATGAAAAAAGGGGATGTGATAGACGCCGTCATATTGAGCGTGGATGAGCAGAACCGCAGGATCGCTCTCGGGGTCAAGCAGCTCGCGCAGGATCCCTGGGATGATATCGCGAAAAAATATAAGTCCGGCTCTGTCTGCGAGGGGACGGTAAGCAATATCACGAACTTCGGGATGTTCGTGGGGTTAGAAAAAGACCTGGAGGGCCTGCTGCATATTTCCGAGATGGATCTTGGATCTGCCGGAAAAATGGAGGACCTATATAATGTCGGCGACAGGTTAACGGTCAAGGTCATCCATATCGACGGGGTGCAGAAGAAGATAGCGTTGAGCCTGAAGGGGCTCGAAGGAGAACAGCCGCCGGCCAAAAGCGGTGAAGCAGACGCTGAAACGACTCCCGACGAAAACACAGAAACAGAAAACCCCGAAACAGAAAATAAAGGAACAGTAGAGGAGCAGAGCACAGGCAACGTCTAAACATTCCCGCCTCGCGAAGTGGATCACGCCTTACGAATCCTGTATTTCCTTGAGCCTTTTCCGGAGGTATCTCAACTTTTTCGACTTTGTTTCAACGGCCATGGAAACGGCCTGTTCAAGCAGTTCTTCGGCCCTGGTTTTATCGCCCGTTTTGAAATACACCTCGGCAAGCGTATCAAGGAAAGAGACGTTATCCGGCGCTAGTTTATTCGCCCTTTCCGAATATTCCAGGGCTTTATCAAGATCCACTCCCTGTTCAGCGTAACGCCAGGCGAGATTATTCAGGGAAGTCAGCATGTCGGGTGAGATGGAAACGGCTTTTTCGTAGCATTCCATGGCGCTGTCGATGTCCTCCTGTTTTTCATATACCAGTCCCAGAAGTTCCCACGCCTGGTTGTAGCCGGGATATGTCAGGGTCAGGCTCAGTAGCAGATATTCCGATTCGTAAAAATTCCCGGCTGTAAAGTAGGCCCGCGCGAGTTGAAATTTAAACATTTTATTTTTCGGGTCCGCCGTTAACCGCTCCCTGAAGAATTTTATGACTGATCTCGGATCGGAAGCACTCAGCATGTAAGGCCTTATAAGCTGGACCTTATCTTTGGGGTCCGTGCCTTTGTCAATGATACCGGCAAGTTGCGGCCTTTTTTCCGCTATGTATCCGAGCAGCTCTTCCCG
>DAOVKF010000062.1 GCA_030631915.1 Candidatus Omnitrophota bacterium | reverse complement strand
TTCGGCGTGGCCACTGTCCAGGAAGAACTGGGCCTCCGCGGCGCGCGCACCAGCGCCTACGGGATATCACCGGACGTGGGCATAGCCATAGACGTCACGTTTGCCACGGACGTCCCGGGCATAGAAAAAAAACATATCGGCGAAATAAAACTCGGGGGGGGGCCGGTCATAGCGAGGGGCCCGAACATCAATCCCAGGGTCTTTGACCTCCTGGTAAGGACGGCGGAGAAAGAGAAGATCCCCTATCAGGTCGAGGGCATATCAAAAGGCACGGGCACAGACGCGAACGTCATGCAGCTCACCAGGGCCGGGGTCGCCACCGGGCTGGTCAGTATCCCTAACAGGTACATGCACACGCCCGTTGAGATGATCGATCTGAACGACCTGGAAAATGTCGCCAGGCTCATAAGCGCGTTCATACTCGGACTGGATAAAAAGACAAATTTCATCCCATTTTAAAAAGGAGGGGTTAAAATGCGGTCGGACCAGATGAAAAAAGGGTTGGAGAGGACTCCACACCGCTCTCTTCTAAAAGCGCTCGCGTACACGGACGAGGAGATAAACCGTCCCATCATAGGGATAGCCAGTTCCTATAACGAAGTAATACCGGGCCATAACCATCTCAGGGGAATAGTCGAAGCGGTAAAGGCGGGTATCCGCATGGCCGGCGGCACGCCCATGGAATTCAACACCATAGGGGTCTGCGACGGAATAGCCATGGGCCATAAGGGCATGAAATATTCCCTTATCTCGCGCGAGCTCATAGCCGACTCGGTCGAGATAATGGGGACGGCTTACCCGTTCGACGGCCTGGCGGCTGTCTGTTCCTGCGACAAGATCGTCCCCGGCATGCTGATGGCCATGCTCAGGCTCAACATACCGTCCATTCTGATCAGCGGCGGCCCCATGCTCGCCGGACGCGTTAACGGGAAAGCCGTGGACCTTATAAGCGTTTTTGAGGGGGTCGGAGCGAAAAGCTCGGGTAAGATCACTGACCTCGAACTGAAACAGCTGGAAGACAATGCGTGCCCCGGTTCAGGCTCATGCTCGGGCATGTTCACGGCGAATTCCATGAACTGTCTGAGCGAAGCCCTGGGACTGAGCCTGCCCGGGAACGGGACGATCCCGGCCGTTTCGGCCGGAAGAACGCGCCTGGCGAAAACATCGGGCATGAAGGTAATGGAACTTGTCGCGAAAGACATAAAACCACGGGATATCGCCACTGAAAAGGCGTTCCTGAACGCCATAACCGCGGAGATGGCGCTGGGAAGCTCCACAAATACGGTGCTTCATTTGCCGGCCATAGCGAACGAGGCCGGGGTGGCCCTTGGGCTTGATCTGTTCAACAGGGTAAGCGAGCGGACCCCTAACCTGTGCCGCATATCCCCGGCAGGAAGCCGGCACATGGAAGACCTGGACATGGCAGGCGGGATCCCGGCCCTCATGGCGGAATTGAATAAAAACGGCCTTATAAACCCGGACATCCTGACCGTTACGGGCCTGACCGTTAAGGAGAACATCCACAACGCGGAAAATCTCGATCCGGAGGTAATACGTCCGGTGAATTCCCCGTATTCGCGTGACGGCGGCCTGCGCATCCTTTTCGGTTCGCTCGCGCCGGACGGCGCGGTCGTGAAAAAATCAGCCGTGGATAAAAGGATGCTTACCCATAAAGGCCCGGCAAGGGTATTTGATTCCGAAGAGGACGCCATGGCCGCGATCCTGGACGGAAAGATCAAAAAAGGGGATGTCGTCGTGATCCGTTACGAAGGCCCCAAAGGCGGGCCGGGCATGCGGGGGATGCTGAGCCCCACTTCCGCGATCGCCGGCGTTGGGCTGGACAGGGACGTGGCGCTGATCACGGACGGGAGGTTCTCCGGAGGGACCCGCGGCGCAGCCATCGGGCACATATCGCCCGAAGCGCAGGAAGGCGGGCCCATAGCCCTGGTGCAAGAAGGGGACATGATCCAGATCGACATACCCGCCGGGAAGATCGATCTCCTCGTCAGTGAAGATGAGGTCGAGAAAAGGCTGAACGCCTGGGAACGCCCGGATTACAAGGTAAAGGAAGGATGCCTCTACAGATACGCCAGACAGGTGACCTCCGCGTCCACGGGCGCTATCTTTAAAAAAGACTGATGCGTGATTACAGCTACTGTCCCATGTGCCGCTCTCCGCTTATCGAAAAGAAGATGGACGGACGCGGCCGCCTGGTATGCCAAAGCTGCGCCTGGGTCTGTTACAAGAACCCTCTCCCGGCCGTGGCATGCCTTGTCCCGGATAAAAAGGGAGGGATACTTCTTGTCAGGCGGGCGATCGAACCCTATAAGGGGAAGTGGTGCATTCCCGGCGGGTTCGTGGAATCGGACGAGACCCTTCCCGAGGCGGGACGCCGGGAACTGAGGGAAGAGACCGGCCTGACAGGCACTGCCGGCCGTCTCGTGGGAGCCCACGTGCAAAAGAGCCGGATGTACGGGGCAGTGCTGGTAGTGGGCCTGGAATTTACCGTGGAACACGAAGAAATAACCGCGGGCGACGACGCCGCGGACGCGCGATTCATGCCGGAAAACGCCCTTCCCGACATACCGGTGGAAAGCCACCGCAAGCTTATCAGGGAATATCTGACGTCCCGCTTGCAATTGTAAACCGGAAAATGTAAAATAGTTTACAATATGGACAGGCGCGGGATAAAGGATATACTATCGCTTCCCATCGAAGAACTCCTCGCCGCGGCGGACAGGGCCCGGCGTGAAGGGTCCGGCGGCCGGATAGAACTGTGCGGCATCATGAACGCCAGGTCCGGCGCCTGCGGGGAGGACTGCGCGTTCTGCGCCCAGTCGGTCCACCACCGCACCGATATCCCCGAGTACCCGCTGAAAACCCGAGACCAGATAGTCGCGGCAGCCAAACAGGCCCGCAGGAACGGCGCAAAGCGTTTCGGGATCGTTACAAGCGGCGGGAGGCTCAGCCGGGAAGAAGTGGAAGTCGTTGCCGCGGCCGTGGGTGAGATCGAAAAACGCGCCGGCATTTCCGCGTGCGCCTCGCTGGGGACCCTTGACCGGGGATCCTTCTCGGTCCTGAAACAAGCGGGTCTCAGACGCTATCATCATAACATAGAGACCTCCGGCCGCTTTTACCGGGACATAGTATCCACCCACAGCCACGAGGAGAGGATAAATACCGTAAAAGCCGCGAAAAACGCGGGCCTTGAGGTCTGTTCCGGCGGAATAATAGGCATGGGCGAGAGCTGGGACGACCGTATCGACATGGCCCTTCTTTTAAAAGAGCTTGACGTCGATTCGGTCCCTGTCAATATACTCGTCCCGATACAAGGGACACCGCTGGAAGGTTGTGAAAAGATATCACTGTCCGACGTTATCAGGACCATCGCCATGTTCAGGATCGTGCTGCAAGACAGGACCATAAGAATAGCCGCCGGCCGTGAACACGCGCTTAAGGGTTTCGAGGCGCTGCCGTTCATGGCCGGGGCCAACGGCATGATGATCGGGGGGTATCTCACTGTCGCGGGCAGGCCGGTCCATGAGGACCTCGCGCTGGTGGATGAGGTATATAAATTATGGAGCAAAGAATAAGAACCCGGTTAGCCGGACGGGAACGGGACGGGCTCTTGAGGAAGCTTATCCCGGTCGATCAGGAGAAACACGGCCGCATGCGCGCCGGGGATAAGGAGTTCATCAATTTCTCCTCGAACGACTACCTCGGCTTATCTTCTCATCCCGATATAATCAA
Organism: Candidatus Omnitrophota bacterium; assembly: GCA_030631915.1. Classification (GTDB taxonomy): domain Bacteria; phylum Omnitrophota; class Gorgyraeia; order Tantalellales; family Tantalellaceae; genus DAOVKF01. Next base: position 5,108 of record DAOVKF010000062.1, on the reverse strand, counting down.
AGCCGCCCGAAAAGCGGCCGGCCCTGTGTTCGGCTCGTCCGCCTCGCGGCTCATGACCGGAAGCACCGGGCTCCATGACGCGCTGGAACAGAAAACCGCCGGTTTTAAAGGCAAACCCGCGGCCCTGGTGTTCAATTCGGGTTATCAGGCGAACGTGGGGGTGATCAGCGCTTTATGCGGCAGGGGTGACGTTATCTTTTCCGACAGGTTGAACCACGCGAGCATCGTGGACGGGATACTGCTTTCCGGGGCTAAATCGTTCCGTTACCGGCATAATGATATCGCGCATCTCGAGGAGCTTCTGTCAGGGGAAAGGCGTAAATACAGAAATTCCATGATAATAACCGAGACCATATTCAGCATGGACGGCGATATCGCGCCGGTCAGGGAGATCGTCTCTCTTAAGAAAAGGTTCGACTCTCTGCTAATGGCGGATGAAGCCCATGCGACTGGTATTTTTGGCGAAACAGGGGCGGGGATACTTGAGCAGGCGGGTATCACGGATGACTGCGATATCGCGATGGGGACTTTCAGCAAGGCCCTGGGAAGCTTCGGCGCTTACATCGCCTCGTCCGGGGCAATAAAAGAATACCTGGTAAACACGTGCCGCGCGTTCATCTATTCAACGGCATTGCCGGCTTCCGTTATAAACGCCAGCATCGCGGCCATTGACGCGGTGAAAAAGGAGCCTTTCCGCAGGACCGCGCTCCTGGCCAACGCCGCGCACCTCAGGGGCCGGTTAAGAGAAAAGGGCCTCGACGTGAAAGGGGAGTCGCAGATAGTGCCCGTGATCCTGGGCAAGAACCCGGAAACCGCGCGCGCAGGCGAAAAACTCAGGGAAAAAGGGTACTGGGTCACGCCGGTCCGGCCGCCCACGGTCCCGAAAGGCACGGCGCGCCTGAGGATCTCCGTAACCTGCGACCACACGCGGGACGTGCTTGAAAAATTCGCGGACGACCTCTGCGATATCCTGGAGGACCGGGCATGGGACACACGGAATTTACGTTCATAAACAGGGGCAGGGATTCCCTGGCAGTGCTGCTTCCGGGATGGGCCACGGACTGGCGCATCTTTGACAGGCTTGATATCGAATATGACTATCTGGTCCCCGGAAGGATCGACCCGGACGGTTTTTCCGAAAGCCTTGAACGCTGTCTGGGACAGAAGAAGGCCACGCTGATAGGATGGTCTTTCGGCGGGGTCCTTGGCGCGCGTTTTCTGGCGCGATACCCCGGCAGCGTGAGCCAGGCGGTGTTCGCGAGCGTGAAAGAACGCTACCCGGCGGCGCAGACGGAAAAAATGAAGACTTACCTGGCAAGGAACAGGGGCGCGGCCCTGAAAGGTTTTTTTCGCAGATGTTTCAGGGGACACAAAGCCGGAGACATACACTGGTTCAATACCCGGCTTCTGGACCCGTACCTGAAGCACGCTGATCCCGGGGAATTGACCGGGCAGCTGGATTTTCTTCATCAAAATCCCCTGCCAGTGGATGAATTGAAGAGGCATGGACATAAAATGACCTTTGTCGCTGGGGCGGAAGACGCGGTAATACCGCCGGAAGAGACCCTCGCATTAAAGCGGATCTTCCCAAAAGCCCGGTTCGTAAAACTGAAGAACACGGGTCACGCGAGTTTCCTTGACCCCGGTTTCAAATATCTACTGGACGGGCATAATGGATAAAGACCTTATAACACGCAATTTTTCAAGGAACGCGCCCCATTACGACAGGCATTCCGGGATACAGGCCGGGTGCGCCAGAAGGCTGATGGAGCTTATAAGAGGCGAGCGGTTCCACCGCGTGCTTGAGATAGGCTGCGGCACCGGGATATATACACGGCTCCTGCGCGAGGAGTACCCGGACGCGGAAATAACCGCGGTGGACATTTCAGAAGCCATGGTAAATACCGCCGGAGAGAAACTGCGGGGCATGGGCCTGCGCCTCATGGTCGCTGACGGGGAACACCTGCCCCTGGGCCGTGGATTCGATCTTATCACGTCGAACGCGAGTTTCCAGTGGTTTGAAGACCCGGACGCGGCTTTCCGCCGTTTTTCAAGAGCCCTTTCTCCGGAAAGGGGGGTGATGTGTTTTTCACAGTATGGGCCGGAGACTTTTACGGAATTCGAAAATATCCTTTCGGAGAGCCTCGGCAAAGAACAGTGGCTTAGTTCACGCGGGTTCATCACCGGGGACATGTTAAAGGATATCATGGAAAGATACTTTGACATCCTCGACTTCCGGGAAGAACATTTCGAGGCGTCCTTTACGTCCCTTCTGGATTTCCTGCGGGACATGAACCGCAGCGGGGCCCGGGGCCGCGGCCTTAACGGGAAAGCACGTCTCGGCAAACGCCTGATAGAGGATCTGGAAAGGACATACCTGGACAGGTTCGGCGGCATAATCGCGACACACCATGTCTATTTCTGCAAAGCGCGCCGGGCCGGGGGAGCGCATGGATAAAAAAGCCGTTTTCATAACCGGGACTGACACGGGTGTGGGGAAAACGCTTGTCACCGGGATGCTGGGCCGGTTCATGTCGGAGAACGGCTTCAGGACAATAACCCAGAAATGGATACAGACCGGCAGCCGCGGCCATGCCGGGGACATCGCCGTTCATCTCGAACTCATGCGAATAACGGAAAAAGACATTGAAAAGTATCTCCCGCACGTAGCGCCCTGTGTTTTCAGTTTCCCGGGCTCACCGCATCTGGCGGCCCGGCTTGAGCAGAGGACCGTGGACGCCGGGAAGATACTGGATTCCTTTTATCTGCTGAAGGATGATTTTGACTTCGTTGTCGTGGAGGGCGCGGGCGGACCCATGGTCCCCATTGACAACAGGACCATGATGATCGATATCTGCGACCGGGCAGGGATACCGGCCCTGATAGTCGCGGGAAACAGGCTCGGCGCCATTAACCAGACAGTGCTCACGATCGAAGCCCTGAAGAAAAGGGGCATCGATGTCCCGGGGATCGTCTTCAACCGGACGTCACCAAGGGAAGATGAGCTCGTGCTCCGCGATAACCCCGTAATAGTGAACGAGCTCACAGGCGTGGCCGTCTTCGGCAGCCTGCCTTACAACGAAAACCCGGACGCCCTCTACCAATTGTTCAGGCCCATGGGGCGGGCGATATTAAACAAAATGCGACAAGGGGATACGGATGGATAAAAACGAACTCGCGGACAGTGACCGCCGTTATATATGGCACCCCTACACCCAGATGAAGGACTGTGAAAACGCGCCGCCCATACCCATCGCGCGCGCCAAAGGCGTCAAGTTATACGACCCTGACGGCAACTTTTACTATGACACGATCTCCAGCTGGTGGTGCAACGTGCACGGCCACGGGCATCCGGCAATGATCAAAGCCATAAAAGAACAGCTGGACTCCCTTGAACACGTCCTGTTCGCCGGTTTCACGCACGCCCCGGCAGTGGAACTGGCAGAGAGGCTGATAGGCATAACACCGCCGGACCTTACAAAGGTGTTCTTTTCGGACAACGGTTCCACTGCCGTTGAAACCGCGTTAAAGATGGCCTTTCAGTACTGGAAAAATACCGGCATAAAAGGCAGGGAAAAGTTCCTTTCCCTTGACATGGCCTATCACGGTGATACTGCCGGAGCCATGAGCGTCAGCGGGGTAAACCTTTTCAACAGCATGTTCAAGCCGCTTTTTTTCCCGGCATACAAAGCGCCCACGCCCTACTGTTACCGCTGTCCGGTCTCAAAAGACAGGGACACCTGCTCGATAGACTGTTTAACCAGGGCAGAGGATATCCTGAAGCGCCATTCAAAAGAGATCGCGGCGATCATCATAGAGCCGCTTCTTCTCGGCGCCGGCGGCATGATCGTGTATCCGGCCGCGTATCTTAAGGGAATAAGGGAACTTTCGCGTAAATATGACGTCCTCCTTATAGCCGACGAGGTGGCCACGGGTTTCGGGAGGACCGGAAGCATGTTCGCGTGCGAACACGCCGGGATCCAGCCTGATCTTATGTGCGTGTCCAAAGGCATCACATCCGGGTATCTGCCCCTGGGAGCGACACTGGCCACGGACAGGATATATGACGCTTTTTACGCGGATCACGCGGAACTCAAGACCTTTTATCACGGCCATACTTATACGGCCAATCCCCTGGCCTGCAGCGCCGCTGTCGCCAGTATAGACCTTTTCAAAAAAGAAGATACCCTTTCAAACGCCGCGCGCATAAACACCCGGATGCGTTCCTTTCTGCGGGATATATCGGATCTCCCCATAGTGGGGGATACACGCGATATAGGCGTTGTAGGCGCCATTGAACTTGTCAGGGATAAAAGGACCAAAGAGCCGTTCAGCATGGAACAAAGGACGGGCTTTGAAGTATACAGGCGCGCCCTTGAAAACAACCTTATCCTCCGCCCCCTGGGCGATGTGATCTACTTTTTCCTCCCCTTATGCGTGACCGATCCCGAGCTGGAAGACATATTCGGCCGCGCGGAAAAGGTCCTGCGCTCCATTTAAACCCGTTTTTATTTTCAACCCTAAACCCGCCCCCCATAAGTGCATAAATGTTAAATATAAAAAAGTTATACATATCACCTTGCATTTCCGGGAAAGTAAGGTATACTTCATTTGTAGTTCAATGGTTTAGCAAAGTTTTTAATAAAGGCGAACCAAAGGAGGATAAGAGAAATGGAACAGAAGAAATTGTTTAGTTTAAAAGCATTCAGTGTTTTAACCGGCTTGTTATTTTTTGTCTGTTTAACAACCGGGAGTGCCGGCGCAAGCCACGTAACATCCATGGACTTCGGCGCTGAAAGCGACTGGGTGCAGGAAGATGCCTCGAGCGGGACTGATTTTGTAAGCGGCGTGGTGAAACTGACAGGATACCCAGCACCACCTCCCACAATTGTTGTCAACCACACCGCGGGGAGTGTCGCGCCTGTGACTACAACCATTACATATGGAACTGTAATAACCGATATCGGAGGAACCGGTGACAAATGCTGGATAACCCAAAACCTTGGCGCTTCCCAACAGGCAACATCAGCTACCGATACTGCCGATGCCTCTGCGGGCTGGTATTGGCAGTTTAACCGAGAGCAGGGATACGCGGTTGGGCCGACACC
>DAOVKF010000038.1 GCA_030631915.1 Candidatus Omnitrophota bacterium | reverse complement strand
AAGCATGGATCCTGAACTCTACGGATACAGGACCGTCCGAAACGCAGTATATATGGAACAGCCCGATAGTCAGCCTGAGCGACGAACACTATCACTATGTCACAAAAGACGGCAGCGCGTTTTCAGGTGTTACCGGAGGTATCTTTTCCGGCGGTATGCATGGGTCTGTTTACGCTTTATATCTCGGCGGCAATGGGACGCTCGGCTGTTTTAGCGGCAATATTAATGCTTCATGCAGTCAGCTGTTCGAGGATGAGGCAGGCATTGCTGAGTGGATATGGAAGGGCACAGGGCTTTTAAACAATAATCCTGTTTTTACGGAGACGGGGCTGGACCCGGACATGTTTGTCGGACAATATATCAACAAGTCCCTCATCAACGCCGTGATAAACGGTGATTTTCTGGGCACGGGAGCTATCGAAGGCGAAAGTACTTCAGGAAGCACTCAGTTCGTGGATGATATGCTGAACGGATCTCAAAGTTATCCTCTTGGTGTTTTTGATCTTGCGCTGGGCGGAGATATCGGCGATGGATACGGTTTCGCAAACCCGATGGCTAGCACTGTCTGGACTGCCGCTATAGGAGGCACAGGTGTCTTCGGTTGTTCTGGCGGAGACAGGGGTATCTGGGGCGGTGAGGTGCGGAACGGTACATGGGAAAACGGAGATGTTTACGGCGAGATCACCGGCAATTATATCACTTATACCCATTATGGTACGATGGACGGAGAATTATGGGGTGTATATGACCAGCCGGTCGAGGGCCCCGGTTACTGGATAGGGAAAGGCCTCGGGATATACGAAGGCGCCCCGCTTGCTTTTGCGAGCGAGATCACGGGCAATATCGGCGGACTTCTGGGAAGCGTGGATTCATTGTGGACGCCGGGAACCGCCGAAGTGGTTTTTAACGGGCAATATCCTGCCGGCAGCGGATACTCCTGGGGCGCTGTTATGCACAGCCAGGATTTTATTAATGAGAGGGATATGACCTATGATATGGGGGGTTCTTACTGCGGGTTCATTAACGGATATTACAAGAATCCGATGGGCGCGGTCGTAAGACTTATATATCTCGATATCGCGGGCAACGCGGGTATAGTAACGGGCATGTTAGACGGCGGGTCTTATGAGGGAACCGGCATTTTCGGGCTTACCGGATCATTTTCCAAAACACAAGTTACAGGCGGGGTGGAAGCGAACGCGGAGGAAATGCCTTATACGCTGGTCAGTAATAGTACGGTGGTCGAGGGCGTTCAGTTTGACGCCGCTTTTGGATCAGGGGGGCTGATCACGGGCAGCGACGGTGCCAGGGGCAAAGCGTTTAATATCCCCGGTCAAAATTGGGGAATATTTGAGAGCCACTCACTCGCCGGTACGTATAACAACCCGGATTCGGATATTTATTGGACCGGCGATATCGGCGGCAACGGGGCGTTCGGGAAATACTATTCCGATGGTACCGGCAGTTATTTTGACGATAATGGTTACTGGGCGGCTTCGATCGACGACGGATCAGTGGATGCCGGCATACTTAACGGCTCAACACTCGGTTTTTTTCAAACGCATCATAAACGCGGTTCTGTTTCAGGTGATTTCCTCGCTGTAACAAACCCTGACGGAAGCTGGCAGGGGGTAAAGGCAGGTGAATTTTACGCGGAACAGATCTTTGATATAACAGGCAGGGGACTTTCAAGTCATCTCGGGCATTATAACAGTGGTTCAGAGTCAATGGACAAATTCGGATTCCCCCAGGGGGTTGTAGGCGGCACAGGCGACCTTTTTGATGCGCAGGCCGACGCTACGATGTACATGACCGGCCGGTATGATATCGACCAGACCATACCGTCCAATTCGGAACCTTATCTCTGGTACAACTGCGGTATTGTCAGCCACAATTGGAAGGTTTCCGGAGCGGGCAAGTCGTCTTCACTCAACGGAGGTTCATACGGCGCGCAGATATACGGTAACTGGCACAATACGGGGATAAGCGGAAAGCTGTTCGGTATGGCTATCGCGCCGGGATCGGGCAATGAATGGACAGCCGGGATAATCAGCGGTGATGTTACCGGCGAATATTTTCCCGGAATATCCATGTGGACGGCTGAGAGTAATGTCTCATTCAGGCAAATGGGCCTTACCGGATTTGATCCTGACATGCTTGCGGACCAGAATGGCGACTGGAACTATGGTACTGTCCCGGTGCAGCCGGTTACAGGCATGGGGAATGGTTCATTCGGCCCGGAAAGCACGCTGAGCCTGCGTTATATCGACGGTTATTCGCGACATATCCTTGATCAGAATTGGGGCATGTTCGATATGAACTGCGGAGGCTCATATGATAACCCGGGTGCTGATTATTTTATCGGTCTGGGTGGAACAAGTCATTCTGAAGAGGCCGGCACAAAAGATAAAAATGCCTACATTATCGCTACTATCAGGGGCACCTGGGGCGGGGACCTTTTATCCGGCACATATAGAGGTATCTCGTTTTACAATAGAGGCGAAGAAACGGATAATATCGGAGCCAGCAGGGTAAAAGGCGATGTCGGGGGCAGTTATATAGAAGTAGATGCCGGTAACGGTACGTGGCAGGCGGCCGGGGCAGGTGAGTGGGTAGAAGTCACCGAACTCTTAAGCCCTGAAATGCTGGGTTTTGATATCGAAGATCTCAGCGAGTTTGTGTCGGTACCGATCTCCGAAGTGCATTCATCCATAATGAACGGAGTGGGTGCTTTTGATAACGGCGGCATGATAAGCGCTGTCATGGACATGAGTTTATACGCGATATCACCGGAGGCTATAGAAGGCATCTGGGGTGCGCTTATCGACGGTACATACCAGGAACCGCAAGGCGCGTTGCCCACCGATACATGGACGGTCAATGTATCAAGTACGGGCGGAGATTCAGCCGTACTTGCAGGGACTCTCTGGAGCGGCAATGAATGGCTTGCCGGTGTTTCGGGAACAACGTCAAACGGAGACTCTTTTACCGGTCAGGCGGGAGGTACTTATACCGACCCTGTCAGCGGCGCGGGCACATTCACAGGCGCCGGCGGCGGGACCTTCGGTCAATCGGGGCCAGCTCTCGTCGCGAATCTACATATAGAAGGCTAGATCGGGGTCAGCTTTTTTACAGCGTCTTGTTTCTCAGCCTCTTCCCAGAGCCTGTTCTCTATTTCCTTTTTAAAAAAAGGACACATGCGTTCGAAGAACAGTTCTTCATTTTCCCTGAATACCCTCGGGAAGACGCGGCACGTTGAAGCGCAGATCGACATCAGCGCGCACTCTGAACAGGGCGCGAACCATGGCCACGACTGCTCGCGGAATGAGGCCAGGACCTGGGAGCCGTCAATGATCTCAGCCAGTGACTGTTCTTTAAAATTTCCCGCGATAAACCCGTCGAAATGCAGGCACTGGCACGGATAGACGTCTCCGTTGGGGGCAATGCTCAGTACGCTGCCCCCGGCGCCGCAGCTTCCCGCGGCTTCCAGCGGGATGGATTCGCTGACGGCCCGTCCGCCCAGTTTTTTAATATTCGCGTAGAAACGGTGCAAAGTCGCCCAGTATTCTTCAGGATCAGGCAGCAGTCTCATGGTTTCGAGGTCTTCCGCATGGTTGGGGAGGTATGCTGCGGGCAGAAAGTCCAGACAACCGAGGTGTTCAGCCGCGAAACGCGGGAATTCAGGCAGCGAACCCAGATTTAAAGTGGTGATCACGGGCCGGATGAACACAGCGGCGACTTTCGCTGTTACAAGGTTCCGGATACCCTGCACCGCGTTTTCGAACGGGGCGCCGGGCCGCAGGGTTTCGTATTCTTTTTTGACCCAGCTGTCGAAGCTGACAACAACGGAGTCGAACGATCCCGCGATCTTTGCCGCCATGCCGCGGTCAATAAGTGTTCCGTTCGTAAGCAGGCTGGTTGACAGGCCTTTCGCTTTCGCGTAGGCAGCCAGTTCGCACAGGTCTTTCCGGAAAAGAGGTTCACCGCCGGTAAATACGATCTCTTTCCCTTTGAGCCGGGCGCTTTCATCAAGCAGGCCGTGAATTTGAGCGGAGGTCAGAGGGGCGTCTGAACCGTCCGCAACGGATATTTTTTTTTGCGAACGCTGCGTCTGGTTATAACAGTAAATACAGCGAAGGTTGCAGGTGTCGGTAACGTGGAGATACAGGGTTGTGAATTTAATGGGAGCCGGTTGGGAAACAGAATTATTATCCCCGTTTTCTGGTGTTTTCCCGTCCGATAAAAACCGGGTGCGTTTCATTTTAGAAAGAAACGGCCGGATCAGATCCTCTATTAACGGGACAAAGGATTTTCGACCGGATGTGAGACAGCAGGCGATCTCGGTGAGCGTTCCAGCGCTCCGGCAGGCTTCCAGAATATCCCTGCCGGCTTCGTTAACCGCAACGCAAACACCTCTGTCCGGGGAATAATATAATGTCCTGGTTCCCCGGACAGAGGTGTAGACTTTTGAAGGGAAGTGAAAAGTAAGAGGCTCGCCTTCTTTTAACATTTCAACAGTGCTACTTTATCTGGGTTCCGCTTCCGCCGCTGCAGGCATGGCCGGATTTCGCGCTGCAACCCTGGCCCATGGATGCTGTGCAGCCGCACTCAGTGCCGCAGCCCCAGTAACCCTTGTCCGCGAGTTCAAAACTGGCGATCGCTTCCGGATCCCAGCCCAGTTCAGCGAGGACCTGCTTGTCTTCTTTTACCTTTTTCAGGAATTCTTCATCAGTTGCCATTCGGGACAGCAATTCTTCCAATTGATTTGCCATGGGTTTCCCTCCTGTTACATGTTTTGCCCCTCAAATGGTTAATACACAGGGCGGTTTGATGACTTAATTATACATGATACCTTTTAATCAGAATTTTGCAACAAAAAACTTTCCGGAATGACGATTCATGGGTTATTTAAAATTAAACAAAAAAAAGTTAGAAAAATTTCCTTGCATTCCTGCGCGGATAAGGTAAACTTAAGCTTCGAGAAAACTTTATAAAACTACGAACAAACTTATCCTTGTTCATGAGATACCCATCATGAACAAGGATAAGTTAAAAAACAGGAATGGAACAATGAAGAATAAATGCATATTTTTTATATTTCTATTAATTTTGTTGAACGCGTTTTCCTTTTCCTCATTTTGCGCGATAGTCTGTGATATTGAGGACAGGGTCTCATGGGATGACGGCAGGTCCATGTATGTTCCGGACCAGTATTCCCGCTACTGGGCTTTCGAAGGATATACGCCCGCGGACGAGAGAGTATCCGGCGGGATGTTTTTAGACCTGACCGGACAGAACAGGTTTGATCTGTATTTGTCGAACAGCGAGCTGTCAGACCCGGAGGTCCGTCTTACACGGGTGAGCATAGAACAGATCCCCGGCCTTATTTTTCCTTATGAGATAAAGGAGTATGGATACCTGCCGGCCGGGGAAGAGGATCCTTCGATACATTATGATTTCAGCACGGAGGAAACAGGGTTTGGCGAATGCATGCTTGACTGGCAGCTTCAGGCTGAAAACCCCATGCCGCACCATTCCGTATATCCGACTTCGGTCTATTACGCGTCAATAGAGGGTAGCGGTGAAATAGACCATGATATTCTTGCAGCCATGCATTTAAAAGCGATCTTAAAAGCGCAGGGCACGGAAAGTGTGAAAATTTACGCTGAAAATACGATCATCGGAGGCGGATTCGATGGGAACGGGCCCGAGATACCGGAGCTTCCGTCCGGGTCCATGCCTGTCATAGCCGTGCTTTTTGTTTCAGCCCGGTTGCTGGTGAGATCTGTAAAGTGCCGGGGGAGCCGTCTTTTTTTCTGATCTTGCAGGCCAGGTCTTTTGAAAAGGCGGGGATAGATATACGCAGCATATTGTCCCGGGCATGGGCGCTTTCGCGCAGGATGATATCTCCGTTGAACGTGTCCCACCACTCCACTTCATAACGGCCGTTTTCCGTATTACGGACGTCAAATGAGGCACCGGTGATCTGTGAAGGTTCCATACCCCTTGTGGCCCTGTGCCAGTTGTAGTCTTTGTTCTGGATCCAGAACAGGATCTCGTCGCCGATGATCAGGCCTGTCAGGCGCGCGTTTACGAAAGCATTGTTCTTGTAGCCGGTCAGTGTTATTTTTTTTATGCCGAGCCAGTCCTTTCCCGTGTTGATCAGTTTCAGGGTATGTTCGCCTCTGGGGACAGCCACTTCTATTGTCGTATTGTAATAACACTGGTAGATGTCGTGCGTTCTTATGTGAATACTTTTTTTCCATGGGCCGCTGCCCGGACCTGTGGGAAATGCCGCGGTCATGACCCGGGCGGTATCCAGGAAACCGATAACGCAGGCGCCCTGTGAGACCATGTCTACATGAATGATGAATTTCCCGCTCTCAGGATAGTTCAAATGGAAGATGGGATTGATCTTTAATCCCTTTTGCGCAAGACCCTGCAAATAGTAGTTTATGACTCCGCCGGAGACGTCCCCGTTATTATTTATGGTGAACTCCCTGTATCTTGTGTCACCCCAGGTCTTTTTTGTCTGCACGGTGGTATCAGTACAGATGATCTCTTCGCTTTCCGGGACCTTTCGCATTATTGGTGTGGTTTCCGGAAACGCGACGCGTTTTGAATCCCAGTTAACGTCTGCCACAAAATTTCTGAGCGCGCGGTAGTGGGGATACAGGTTCTTACCTCGCACATATCCCGCCCACCACCAGTTAAGGGCGCCGCTGAAGGACCCTGAAAGGGCGGAAGCCCAGATACTGTTGTGAAGCGCCGTGCCGTGTCCGGATCTGTCGCAGAGCTTATCGTTCAGGCGGGTGTTCATGCCGAATTCACCCACAAACAGGGGCTTATTGTTTTTTTCCATAACCGCCCTGTTGGTCGCTATCAGATATCCGATTATATCCCGTGCCTGGTCCCCCCATATATGCTGTTCGATCAGATCGAGATCTTTCAACGACCAGATCGTTGATTCATCAAAATTGTTGCCCCAGGGATAACTCAGGCTTGTGGTTACAAGCTGGCCGTGAGGATTGATGGATTTCAGATAACCCAGCATCTCCGCGGCCCAGTCTCTCGGGGTATCCACTTCATTCCACAGCTCAAAAGCAAGGATGCCGGGTGAGTGGCTCCAGCGGGAGACGATATATCTCAACCTGTTCCTGTACCATGTTCTTGCTTCCGGGTTCGTGAAAAAATCCCACGGTTGTTCGCAGGGCCCGCCGTTTACGCTGTTGTAAGGATTTTTCCCCCACACGCCCTCGTTCCAGGCGCCTGTGTCTTCCATGAGTGAGCCGTAGGAGTCCAATACCAGTATTATATATATCCCGTACTCCTCGGCCAGCCTGATCACCGAATCCAGCTTGTCGCAGTCCGAAAGGTTATAGTCGCCGATCTTTCTGTTTTCTATGCTGAGTGTCCACGGGTTGTTTATCCAGATCCTTGTCAGGTTGCAGCCATGGTCCCTGAGATCGGAAAAGTATTTTTCATATACCGCGATATTGTTGTTTACCACCCATCCTGTGTTATGTCCGATGCCGAAGAACGGCCTGCCGGAATCAAAGGCCAGATAGAACGCGTTATTCCGGCTTTTTCGTAAGAAGCCGTTGCCCGGGCCGGCCTTTACCTCGAAATGATGAACAGGGGAGGTGTACGTGTCTGAAGGCGTTTTTAACCTCAGAGAATAAGAGTACTTCCCGGTCATGGCGGGCGTGTAACGGATCTTCCACGCCGGTCTTTTTCCGGTGAAGAACGCGGGCAGGGTTATTGTTTTTTTGTCCGGTGTCGTAATAAGAGCGCTCAGGTCTATTTGTTCCGGGTCATACGGGTTTTCATGCGGCGCGTCCAGGGAAACGTCCAGCTCAAATGTTTCATACTGGTTTATGGCTGTTTCAGAGGGGGAGATCTTCCGGATCCCGTTCCAGCCGTGCGCTGTGCCGGGAATAACCGCGATAAGCAGAATAAGTGTAACAAATGCCGTTAATACGGTTTTTTTCATTATTGCCGCTCCATATTGCGCAAGATTATAACATAGGCTTCCGGTTTTGTGGAGAACTTATCTCATTTAAAACCGTTTTTGCTTGCATAATATCTCTTTTACATGATAGAATCCGGGCAATAGCCGTGAACCGTAAATCAGGAGGGAATGATGGACATAGCCATGAAACAACTGGAGAAAAACACGTGGAAGGAATTCAGCAGGACGATATTCCTTATGGGCGTAATACCCTTTCTGGCCCTTTTTGTGATCCTGGCTGAAAAAGTGCTGCCCGTGTCCGGGTTTATGGGCAATGTGAATTATGTGCTGGTCATGACATTGATCATTCTTATTCAGGGTGTCATTGTCGGCGGACAGCTCATCCGCAAATTGATCAAAGAACTGATCGCGTTTAACGAAAAGAACGATCAGATACGCGATGAACTTATGGAGAAAAGCAAACTGGCCGCGATAAGTCAGACCGTTCTTACCTTGAGCCATGAAATAAACAATCCGCTCATGGTGGTTACCGGGAATATCGAGCTGCTCGCGCGTGACGCGACAGAAGAGCAGCGGGCTGCCGGGTCCGAGAGGTTTAAAGTGATAACAAATAACTGTGGAAAGATAAAAAATGTCCTGTCCAAAATGGCGGCCCTGTCAAAGCCGGTTTTGACCACAGTCGCTATGTCCGGTACTTCCAAGCTTGAGATGATAGATCTGGACAAGTCAGAAAGCGGGAACAAAGACGACAGCTCTGGTTAGGCGCTGGTTTCAGATTGAGTGTTAAAAATGAGTTGTGCGAGGTCTGACCCCCACCTGTGATATTATATGATTTTATGTGATATTATACGATAACGCTTGAATGCCATCACTTTTTATGATAATATTATAGTATATAAAGCGTAAAAGGAGAAGGCATGAAAGTTCTGGCAAAGATCAAGGGATCTTCTGACAGATATGCGCTGGTATCTCTTGCTGATCCGGTAACGCGTGGAAAGGTATACGGCCTTATCAACAAAGGCAAATATCCGCAGGCGCTCCTGGAGGTATTAGCGAAGGGAAAGCTCCTGAGAGAGGTATCCGGATCTGAGGAAGGCCGGATAGCCGCGAGTCTTATAATCACAGAGAAGAACGCGCACTGGGACCTTACCGCTTAAAGAGGCGAAAGGCTGATGAACTTTACGAGATCAGAAAAAACAGTGCTCATGATCCTCTCGCTCCTGCTCCTTACCGGCACGGCAACTCTTCACATCGGACGATCCCGGGTCCGGCATAATATAACTATCACAAAAAACGGTTTTAAGGAACAGTTCACGCTCAAAGACATCGAGGAGCGCCTGAAGGAAGAACGCAGGGTGTCGATAAACACCGCTACTGCGGAAGAGCTCATTGCCATCCCCGGCATAGGGCAGGTCTTTGCGCAGCGGATAGTGGAACACAGGGACCGGCACGGGTTGTTCCGGTCTTGCGATGACCTTTTAGAAATCAAGGGTTTCGGCGAAAAGAAACTGGAAAAAACACGACCGTTCATAAAGATCGAATGAAAAGGCCACTTCTCGCGCCCGCGCTGTTCTTCATCTTCGGCATAATAATGGCTGATGTGACCGGGGTCCCGGCCGCGGCAAACATCAACGCGGTCATCGCGGCCCTCTTATTCTGCCTGGTTCCCGCTCTTGTCCTTACCTTTCGAAGACAGAGGATATTCTATTTTATCCTTTGCCTGTCCTTCCTTTTTCTCGGAGTTTTCAGGTATGTTTCGGCGATGACGCCCGGTGAAGAGGATATCGGCAGGCTCGTGGGCAGAGACAGCCGGCAAGCCGTTCTTTACGGGACAGTTACCGGCTACCCGGAATTCAGGAGATCAAAATACGCCGGGTACCGGGTGTTTCCCCTTAAGGTCCATCGTCTGTCCGCTGACGGACAGGAACATGCGGTGACCGGTTCGGTATACGTAAAGCTTTTTTCCCTGAGAAAGCGGCAGAAGATCGGGGATCAACTGGTTATAGGCGGCGAGATAGCCGTTCCCCACGGCATCCGGAACCCTGCCGGTTTTGATCACGGGAAATATCTGAACCGGAAGGGGCTGGGGGCCGTCCTGTATTCAAGGGACAAAGATCATTATCTGAAAACAGGCGTGAGCCAGAACCCTGTACTTCTGTCCCAGCGTTTTTTGTTCAATATTAGGGACAGGGCCGACCGCGTGATAAAAACCTGTCTCACGGGGGTCCCGGGAGCCGTCACCCGGGCCGTTGTTCTGGGATTGAGAAGCGGGATAACGGATAACATCGGCGAAACGTTCATGAAGACCGGGACGATGCATATCCTCGCGGTAAGCGGATTGCATATAGGCGTGGTCGGATTCATGCTTATGGGGCTTCTGCGCTTTACCCGGTGCCCGCGCCGGATGAGCTGTTACCTGACCATAATAGGAATATGCGCGTTTGCCGTGTTCGCCGGCAGCAGGCCGTCTTCCATGCGCGCGGCCCTGATGGGGACGTTTGTGCTTGCCAGCCTTGCCGCGGAAAGAAAGACGGATATCGTGAACGCCCTCGCGTTGTCGGCTTTTTTTATAACTTTTTTCCAGCCGGGCCAGATCTTTCAGGCCGGTTTCATCCTTTCATACATGGCGGTCCTTTCGATAATTTACGTGACGCCGCTGGCGGACTCGCTGTTCAACGTGCCTGCGTACAGGTACGGGGAAAGCAGAACAGCCGCTTTTAAAAGGTACCTCTTAAAATCGCTTTCAGTATCCCTGGCAGTATGGGTTGGGATGGTCCCGGTGATAGCGTGTTATTTCAGGATCATCACGCCGTCAGTGGTCATAGCGAACCTTATAGCGGTCCCGATCCTTTTTCTTCTGGTCATCTTGGGGTTTTCCCTTGTATTTACCGGCTCATTCGTGATGCTTGCGCCTCTGGCCGGTGTTATAGCCGCGTGCCTGGAAGTTCTTACGCGGTTTTTTATCCGGGCCATGGACTTGCTGTCACAGGCGCCGTTCTCGTATATCAGGGTCCCGTCACCCGGCGTCCTTATTGTCGTCTTATATTATCTGGCCCTGGTTGGGCTGGTCGTCTGGTCCCGCCGGCGCAGGGAATATCGAAAGCTCCTGCTGGTATTTCTGCTTGTCGCGGCCAATCTGTTTACATGGAGCCGGATACCGCGGGGACCGGATAACAGCCTGAGGGTCACTTTTTTTGACGTGAACAAGGCGGACGCGGCTTTAATGGAATTTCCGGACGGCAGCGTCATGCTGATAGACGGCGGATCAGGCGGGATGGAGGCGGGTCATGACTGCGGCCGGCAGGTGCTGGCACCGTATCTCTGGCAAAAAGGCATACGGTATATCGACGCCATTCTCCTCACACACCCTGATGAGGACCATATCGGCGGGCTGCTGTATATCCTGAGGAATTTCAGAGTGGGAACAGTGATCGACGGCAGGGACAAAGGGGAAGAGCTGACCGAAAGACCGCTCTACCGGGAATTCCGGAAAATAGCCGCTGATAGAGGAGTGGACCATAAAGCCGTCAAAAGGGGAGACGTGATCGAAGGCATGCCGGGTGTCAGGTTTTTCGTGCTGAATCCGCCGGCCCGCGGTTCATACGGGGATGCGAACAATGACGGGGTCGTGGTAAAGGCAATAACGGACATAGGGAACAGCGTGTTTTT
>DAOVKF010000176.1 GCA_030631915.1 Candidatus Omnitrophota bacterium | reverse complement strand
GAGGTGTGTCCCCTTGAGGCATGTCCCCCAAGAAAGATGGATCCCGGCTGAAGGGTGGATTCCATTACTGTTTTCCACAACCTTCTGTCCGGATCGACCGTATTCCTTTTTTCGACTGCCATGGGAATAGGCACATGTATGAAATGGTTGTTCCAGTGGCCCACGGCCATGTTCGTCCTTCCTGTCACGCCCGCATGGACCGCGTTCTGCCCGAGCGCGAGGCAGTAAGAAGAATCCATCGCGTTAGCCGGAACACTGCGGATGGTATAGCTCGGATCGATATATTTTATGTTTACTTCCGTATCAACGGACCTGAAATATTCCTCGATGTTTTCCTTTAAAAAATGCCCGATATCCTTAAGCCTTGCATTTCCGGAAAGATCACACTGTTGCCCGGCGGGATCCGTTCTTATCAGGTCCTGGCCCGCGCCTTCGGCGACAACGATCACGGCATGATGCTTTTTCTCAAGCCTTTTCCGAAGCACATCAAAAAATCCGCCTTCACCCCGCAGCCTGAAAGGGACCTCCGGGATCAGGCAGTAATTGACATTGCTGTTGGCAAGCGTGGCCTGCGCGGCTATATAACCCGAATGCCGGCCCATCAGTTTCACGAGCCCTACCCCGTTCGGAGCCCCTTTTGCCTCGATATGAGCGCTCGCGATCACGGCTTTGGATTCCTGCACGGCCGTCTGGAAACCGAAAGACATGCGCACATAATTGATATCATTATCTATTGTCTTCGGGACCGCGATCACGGCGATATCCAGCTTTTCCTTCCGGATATGCGCCGCGATGTCTCTCGCGCCCTTCATGGTGCCGTCGCCGCCTATCGTGAAAAGGATGTTCACGCCGTTCTCGAGGAGCGTTCCGACCATGTCCCTGACTTCATGCGCTCCCCGTGATGAAGCCAGGATGGTTCCGCCTCTCTCGTGGATATCATCCACATTATCGGATGTAAGTAATACAGGCGGGAATCCCGTGTTTTTCGTAAGGCCTTTATACCCGTACCTGAAACCCAGGACTTTTTTCGCGCCGTACCAGCCATAAAGCTCTATGGTGATCGCCCTTATAACGTCATTCAGCCCGGGGCACACGCCCCCGCACGTCACTATGCCGCAGGTAAGGGTTTCAGGGTCGAAATATATCTTCTCCCTTGGACCGGCCAGCTCAAAGAACATTATCCCCCTGGAAGCGTTCTCTTCCAGAAGTTCGGACCTGTGCACACTGTAAACAACGCTGTGTTTCCCGGTCACAAAAGTGGCGTTTTTCTTTTTCGCGAGCGGTGAGATCCTGCCGCAACGGCCGATCTTATCAATAGATACGAGCCTTGTCTTCATCGTATTCATCCGGTTCCCCTGTTCTCTATAGCCGCATGGCAGGCCCTTCCACCGTTTCCGCGGCTATAAAAAGGAGACAGCTCCCTTTTTTCTCGGATGTTAATCCGTAGGTGAAAAATGGAGCTGTCCCCTTTTTAATTCGCGTTATACCTTTACTACGTTTGCGGCTTCCGCGCCTTTGGGACCCTGCTGGATCTCAAACTCAACCGCCTGGCCCTCATCTAAAGACTTATAGCCTTCACCCTGGATCGCGCTATGATGCACGAATACATCACTGCCCGACTCAGGAGTAATAAATCCATAACCCTTCTGGTTGTTGAACCACTTCACTGTTCCCTTTTCCATTACTTTCTACCTCCTTCTTCAATGATAGAATCATAGCAAATAACGGCAGATACAAAAAAAACCACAAGGCGCACCGTGCTTTACCTTGTGGTTTAAACCCTCTACTCCTTATTTACTACCTGACACACGTAAAAAGTATACAATAGTTCCTTGAAATTGTCAACAAAATTATTTAAAAAGTAACTGCTCAGGTAGTCAGTGATAAGATCGTTTACCATGCCCCGTACAGGACGCACCGCGGGATCCGATTATGCGGCCATTAAGACCTGCTGCGCATGCCTGTATATCTCTCTTAATTCTTCCACATCCACGGGAGTTATGGGCAGGAGTTCTATCAGCTTTCTAAATGCTCTGATAAAGCGATTTATTTCACCTGTGGCGATATCGATAATATCTTGAGTCGTTAAGTCAAACTCTCTCATTCCCTGCAGTTTATACAATTCTCTGTACTGATCTACAGTTTCTTTTACAAAAGCTTCATCTATTTCGTCCAGTTCATTCAGCATCCTCGCGATATGCAGCATCCTGAGACCCGAAACAGTTCCCCTGACAAGTCCCGCCGGATCATTCTGGAGACCTATGGGGGACAGGATCGTATCGGTAGGCAACAGGTCCATACTGCCCAACCGCGTCCGGATATCATGTAATGATATTTTTTCTCCCTTTAGAGCGGCGAACAACG
>DAOVKF010000070.1 GCA_030631915.1 Candidatus Omnitrophota bacterium | reverse complement strand
GAATTCCCGTATAATATCGAGCGGGTCGATGACATTGCCCAGGGATTTTGACATCTTGGTCCCAGTGGCATCCCGCACGGTCCCGTGGATATATACGTCACGGAACGGCACTGCCCCCCGGAATTTCAGGCCTGCCATGATCATGCGGGCGACCCAGAAGAATATTATTTCCTGCGCTGTCACAAGGACGTCGGTCGGATAAAACGTCCTCAGCTCTTCCGTCTCATCCGGCCATCCCAGCGTTGAGACAGGCCACAGCCACGAACTGAACCAGGTATCAAGGACATCCGGGTCCTGTTCGATATCACCGCAGCCGCACGAAGGGCACTTTTCAGGAGGGTCCGCGTCAGCGCTTACCATGACCCCCCTGCTGTCCGGGCCGGCCACTTCAACGTCACGCACATTCTCATAATGAAGGCACCTCCTGCAATACCAGACAGGGATGCGGTGCCCCCACCATATCTGCCGTGATATGCACCAGTCCCTGATATTCTTCATCCAGTTCAGGTATACTCCGGTCCATCTTGCCGGGTAAAACTTTACCGTACCTTCACGGACCACTTCGATGCCTTCTTCGGCCAGCGGCTTCATTTTTACAAACCACTGCTTGGACAGCCGCGGCTCGACCATGGTGTGGCACCTGTAACAGTGCCTCACGGCATGCCTGTGTTCTTCGAACTTTACAAAAAGTTTCCTGTGTCTGAGGTCTTCTATAATGGCATCACGGCATTCTAACCTGTCCATCCCTTCATAATCCCCGCCGAGCGCATTTATGGTCCCGTCCGGATTCATTACATTGACCCTCTCAAGCCCGTGTCTTATGCCAAGTTCAAAATCCACGCTGTCATGCGCCGGCGTGACTTTAAGAGCTCCGGTGCCAAAAGCGGGATCAACGGTCCGGTCAAATATAATCTTGAGCTCGCGTTTGACTATGGGCAAAATCAGGGTTTTGCCTTTCAACCCGGTATATCTGCGGTCGTCCGGATTTACCGCAACGGCAACATCGCCCAGCATGGTCTCGGGCCGCGTGGTGGCCACCACTATGTAATCCTCGTTCTCTTTTTCCAGGGTCTGTCTGCCCTTTACGGGATACCTGATATGATACAGCATGCCGTCCGTTTCGCTATGCTCGGCTTCTTCGTCGCTGAGAGCCGTTCCACAACGCGGACACCAGTTTATGATATAGTCGCCCCTGTAAATAAGCCCGTCCTCATATAAACGGACAAAGGCTTCCCTTACCGCCCTGGAAAGCCCTTTGTCCATGGTAAAACGCGTCCTTTCCCAGTCACAGGAGCAACCCAGGCTTTTAAGCTGTTTTATGATGGTGTTGCCGTGCTCTTCTTTCCACTGCCATACCTTTTCAAGAAATCCCTCACGCCCGAGGTCCGTCCTCTTCAGCCCTTGCTTTTCGATAACGCGTTCAACGACATTCTGCGTGGCTATTCCGGCATGATCCGTCCCGGGCATCCACAGGGTCTCATATCCCTGCATGCGTTTCCATCTGATAAGTATGTCCTGAATGGTGTTGTTGAGGGCATGCCCCATATGCAGTATGCCCGTCACGTTGGGAGGCGGAATGACAACGCAGTATGGAGTTTTGCCCGTGCCGGGTTCAGCATGAAACCGGTTCTCCTCTTCCCAGTCTCCGTATATTTTGCCTTCGACATCCCCGGGATCATACCTGGCAGGGATATCATTCATCGTTTTTTCTTTCGCCACCTGTCGTCCTTCATTAACTTATACTCGATAGAGTCGATCAGCGCCTGCCAGCTTGCTTCTATGATGTTCTCGGAAACGCCCACCGTCCACCAGGAAGCGCTCTTGTCCTGAGACTGTATCAGAACACGGACCTTGCCGGCCGTTCCCGCCTTTTCATCCAGCACCCTTACGCTGAAGTCGATCAGATGCATATGTTTCAGGGAAGGATGAAATTCGCTCAGACATTTTCTCAACGCCCGGTCCATCGCGTGCACCGGTCCGTCTCCCAGCGCGACCGTATGCCTCTCGGCCTGTCCGATCCTCAGTCTTACCGTTGCCTCGGAGATCATCCCGCTCTTACCGCGTTTTTCCACTATGACCCTGAGGTCCTCCAGCGCGAAGTGCCGCTTAAATGCTCCGGAGGCTTTTCGCATCAAAAGCGTCAGGGACGCCTCGGCCAGCTCGAACTGATATCCCTCCTTTTCCATGTCCTGTATCAGCGACAGAATATTACCTGCTCTGCCAGTTGCCTTCCCGATATCGATCCCGAGTTCCCCGGCTTTTCCTACTATGCCGGACCTCCCGGAAAGCTCGGATACCAGCATCCTCCGCTTATTGCCGACCCTGTCCGGATCGATATGTTCATATGTCCTGCGATCTTTCAGTATCGCGTTGACATGCACGCCCGCTTTATGCGCGAAAGCGCTGTTCCCCACATAAGGCTGTGAATCCTGGTGCCTCATATTGGCTGTTTCGGCGATATACCTGGACGCTTCCGTGAATTCCTTCAAAGCCAGGCTCGACAGGCAATCCAGCCCGAGCTTGAACTGCAACGCGGGAACGATCGACACAAGATTCGCGTTTCCGCATCTTTCCCCGTAACCGTTAAACGTCCCCTGCACCTGGATGCAGCCCGCCTGAACGGCGGCGATGGAATTTGCCACGGCCATATCCCCGTCATTATGGGCGTGGATGCCCAGTGAAACGTTTAACTTATCTTTCACTTTTTCAACGATCTCAAACACGCCGCTTGTCACCGCGCCTCCATTCGTGTCACACAGGACCAGGGACTCGGCTCCCGCGTCACTCGCGGCTTTCAGCGTTTCAATAGCGTATCCCGGGTTTTCTTCATACCCGTCAAAAAAATGTTCGGCGTCAAAGATCACGCGGCGGCCCTTCTTCCTGAGGAATCTCACGGAATCGCCTATCATCCTGAGGTTTTCCTTCAACGTCGTCTTCAATACAGCCTTTACATGCAGGTCCCAGCTCTTCCCGAATATGGTCACATATTCGGTCCCGGCCCCGAGCAGGCCCTTTAAGATAACATCCGACGCCGGGGTGGTATTAACGCGTCTTGTGCTGCCGAAAGCGACAAGCTTGGAATTCCTGAGTTTCAGCGACGTGGCGGCTTCCCTGAAAAACGTATCTTCCTTCGGGTTGGCCGCGGGCCAGCCGCCTTCGATGAAATCAATGCCCAGTTCATCCAGTTTCCGCGCTATACGCATTTTATCCTGGACAGAAAACGAGATCCCCTCTGACTGGGCGCCGTCCCTGAGCGTCGTATCGTAAATATATATCTTCTTCCCCATACCAGCCCCCTGACTTTTAACCCTTGACCCTCTTCTTACCCCCATGCAGTCCAAACGCCCTGTGAACGGCCCTTACTGCCTCTCCGGCGGCATTTTTTCTGATCACACAGGATATCTTGATCTCACTCGTCGAGATCATTTCGATGTTGATCTTCCGGGACGCAAGCGCGCCGAACATCTTCGCCGCAACACCCGAATGACTCCGCATGCCGATGCCGACGACCGACAATTTGGCGATATCCTTATCGAATCTGATGCCTTCCGCGCCTATCCCGCTACTGACCTTCTCGACCACTTCCTGGGTCCTTGCCAGATCAGCGACCGGAACGGTGAAAGAAATATCAGTGGATCCCGTCCTTGACACGTTCTGAATTATCATGTCCACATTTACGCCGGCTTTTGCCAGAACTTCGAACAACCTGCTGGCTTTTCCGGGTTTATCAATGACATTACAGACCGTCACCTTTGCCTCCCCTTTATTCACGGTAACTGCTCTGACCAGAACATCCTCCATCTCGCTGACCTCCTTGCATATCATGGTACCGCTTCCGCCGGAAAAACTCGACCTTACATGTATGGGAACGTTGAACTTGCTCGCGACTTCCACGCTTCTTGCCTGCATGACCTGCGCGCCGAGAGACGCCATCTCCAGCATTTCCTCGTAACTGATACTATCGAGTTTACGCGCGTTCTTCACGAGCCGGGGATCGGCAGTATAGACCCCCTTGACATCGGTGCATATTTCACACACCTCCGCTTTCAATACCTTTGCCAGGGCCACAGCCGTCATATCGGAACCTCCCCTCCCCAGGGTGGTGATATCCTGATCCAGATTTATGCCCTGAAAACCCGCCACTATCACTATCCTGCCCTTTTTCAACTGTTCACTGATCCTGCGCGGCGATATATCCATGATCCTTGCTTTTGTGTGGGACGAATCGGTTATTATGCCAACCTGGGCCCCTGTGAAGGAGATCGCTTCCTGCCCTATTTCATTCAGGGCCATGGCCAGAAGCGCCACTGATACCTGCTCCCCGGTGGATATCAGCATGTCAAGTTCTCTATCCGCCGGGTTCGCACTGATCTCATTGGCAAGTTTCAACAGTTCATCCGTTGTCCTGCCCAGCGCCGAGACCACGATAACGAGATCATACCCCCGCTTTTTGCAGGCAACGGCCCTTCTGGCGACACACTTGATCTTTTCGGGGTCTGCCACACTTGTTCCGCCGTATTTCTGAACAATGACCCTTTTTCTATCCATGTTCATGTCCCGATCATCCCCCTGCGCCCGCGCCCGAGTCACCCAGAAAAAACTTCATCAGTTCATACCCGTTCTTCAGATATACGCTGCCGGCTTTTGCCGATCTTTCCGTGAACAGGGTAACTTCATCAGGCTCCACGCCTTTACCCGCCATTGCGAATGGGACCGGATCGGCGGTATGTGTCCTCTTGCTGATAGGCGTGGGATGATCCGGCAATATTAAAACCCTGTAATCGCATTTGCCGGAAAGCTGTTCAATGATCCTGCCGGTTATTTTAGTGTCAAAATTCTCGATCGCGGTTATCTTCGCCAGTATATCCCCGTTGTGACCCGCTTCGTCCGGAGCTTCAACATGAACGAACGCCAGGTCCTTTCGCTTGAGTATCTCAAGCGCCGCATCGGCTTTTCCCTCATAATTGGTATCATAGTAACCCGTCGCGCCGGGAACATCAGCCACTTCGAGCCCCAGTATCCTGCCCAGGCCTTTGATCAGGTCCACTGCCGATACTATCCCTCCGTTCTTGCCGAAGGCGTCCCTGAACCGGGGTATATCGGGCTTCATGCCCTGTCCCCATACCCATATCATGTTCGCGGGGTTCTGCCCCAGATCGATCCTTACCTTATTGATATCACAGTCCTCCAGTATCTTTTTAGACCCCTTCATAATGTCCACTAATCCGGTTTCCGCGGGCAGATATCTGGCGACAGGCTGATCGAGAATATCGTGCGGCGGATGACAGGTGACTGAGGCCAGCCTGTCCGCCTTTTCCGGCGAGTCACATGTAACGACCAGCAGATTGCGGTAACTCGTGCCCGCGTAAAAACGGAATTTTTCATTTCCGAGTTCCCTGTTAAGCAGTTCGACGAGGACGGCGGCCTCCCTGGTGCTTATGTGGCCCGCGCTGTAATCGGCCATCCTGTCATCACAAACGGTGACGGTATTGAACCGGAAAGCTACGTCCCGTTCAGTAAGTTCTACCTTTAAATTCGCGGCTTCCAGGGGCCCTCTCCCGCAATAATATTTCAGCGGGTCGTACCCCAGTATCGAAAGATTCGCCACATCACTGGCCGGGGTCATACCCTTTGGAACGTTCCTGACCATGCCGACGATACCCTTTTTTGCTATCATATCCATATTACGGGTAACAGCCGCTTCCATGCATGTCCGGTCGCCGAGCTCCTCGACAGGCAGACCGGCCATACCATCCGGTACAAGAATAACGTATTTCATGTTATATCCCCGCCTCCCTGATCACCTCTTCTATTTTCGCATCCACGACTACCGGGGTTTCCAGGCATTTTATAGCCATATCCGGGTCTTTCAACCCGTGCCCCGTCAATACACAAACGATGTCCTTTCTCTCCGACGGCGATGTGACGGCGGGGAAATAACCCTGCTTTGCCTTTTTCAGGATGCCGGCAATACCGGCCGCGGAAGCGGGTTCAACGAAAATGCCGACACCGGCGGCAAGCAGCCTGTATGCTTCAATGATCTCTTCATCCGTGACTTTATCGATAAGGCCGCCTGACTCGTCTCTGGCGGCTTCAGCCTGTTTCCAGCTCGCGGGGTTACCTATCTTTATTGCCGTGGCCAGCGTCCTGGGATCCTCGATAACGCGTTTCTCCACGATCGGGGCTGCCCCGGCAGCTTGAAAACCCAGCATTACAGGCAGTCTATCGACCTTGCCGCGTTCTTTATACTCTTTGTATCCTTTCCAGTAGGCGGTGATATTTCCGGCATTGCCCACAGGCAAAGCATGATAATCCGGCGCATGTCCCAGTGAATCACAGACCTCAAAGGAAGCGGTCTTCTGCCCTTCTATCCTGTAAGGATTTATGGAATTCACGAGCGCGATGGGATACTTCTCACATATCTCCCGGACAATGTCCAGCGCCTGGTCAAAATTTCCCCTTATCGCTATGACCGTGGCTCCGTGGATAAGCGCCTGCGCCAATTTTCCGAGGGCTATCGCCCCTTCGGGTATGACCACGACGCATTTTATCTTTGCCCTGGCCGCAAAAGCCGCGGCCGAAGCGGATGTATTGCCGGTCGAAGCGCACGCCACCGCGCGGGAACCTTCCTCCAGGGCTTTGGATACCGCCATTGTCATGCCGCGGTCCTTGAAACTGGCGGTGGGGTTAAGGCCCTCGTATTTAAGCCATACCGCGTATCCGGGACCGATCCTTTCCGCGATAAGATCAGCCCTGACCAGAGGCGTGCCTCCTTCCTCCAGGCTTATTACGGGCGTCTTACCGGTTACCGGAAGATAATCCCTGTATCTGTCTATTACTCCCATCTTCCTCCCTGTCCGGGCCTTATACGACCCCTGGGCCTATATTTCACGCTTCCATCCTGATAACAACCGTCTTCTCGGTCACAAAATCCATCTTGTCTATTACGGCGACCGCTCTTCTCATGTCCCCTTCTCTCGCTTTATGCGTGAGTATTATGACAGGCACGGTTTGCCCTTCTCTCCTCTCTTCCTGAGACACGCTCGCGATACTTATATCGTTTTCAGCAAGGACCGAAGATATGCCTGCCAGCACCCCCGTGCTGTCTATTACCGAGAATCTGAGATAATACGGGATCGACAGCTCCTCTTCGTCCACAATGCGTATTGAACCCGCCGCATACAGCGGATTGTATAGCGCTGCGCCCTTTTTATCGAGGAAGGCGATGTGTCTGGCTATCTCCACGATGTCGCCCATGATCGAGCTCGCAGTGGGCAACCTGCCGGCGCCCTTACCGTAAAGCAGGGATTCCCCGACAAGATCGCCTCTGACAAATATGGCGTTATCCTCCCCCTTGACGTTCGCCAGCAAATGATATGACGGGAGCAGGGTGGGATGGACCCTCAGCTGCAATCCCTCCGAAGTGCTCTTTGCTATTGCCAGAAGTTTTATGCTGTAGCCCCATCTTTCCGCGTATTTTATGTCCTGCGGAGATATGTTATCTATCCCTTCGGTATAGATCTCTCCGGGAGATATGTCGATACCAAAACCAAGAAGCGCAAGAATGGCCAATTTATACGCGCTGTCCTTACCGCTGATATCGAGTTCGGGATCGCTTTCCGCGATGCCTTTTTCCTGCGCGATGGCAAGAGCTTTTTCAAAAGGACAATCGTTATCGGCCATCATCGTCAAAACAAAGTTAGTTGTACCGTTCAAGATGCCATATATGAGATCCAGATTATTGGAGACGAAACTTTCGCGCATCACGCGGATGATCGGTATGCCTCCTCCGACGCTGGCCTCAAAACCTACAAACACTCCGTTAGCAGAGGCTGTTTTGAATATATCCTTCCAGTGCTCTGAAAGCAGGGCCTTATTGGCGGTGACGATATGTTTTTTCCGTTGCAACGCGCTTAAAATGATCTCTCTGGCCGGATGCACCCCCCCTATAAGCTCGACTACTATGTCGATCGCGTTATCCTCTATGATATCATCCGCCCTGTCCGTTCTTATCAGGTCTCCGATCCCGGAAATATTTTGCAGGGCATTCCCGTCTTTATCGCACACGCTCTTGAGAACCAGAGAG
>DAOVKF010000160.1 GCA_030631915.1 Candidatus Omnitrophota bacterium | reverse complement strand
TATATTAATTTACGTCCCGTGAAATTGTATCCGGGGGTCTGGACCCCCCTGAGGGATAAAGGTCCGGAAGACATAGATTTTGTCGTTGTCCGCGAGAATAACGAAGGGCTGTACGTCGGTGAAGGCGAATTCATCAAGAAAGACACGCCGGAAGAGACCGCGATACAGATCTCGCGTAACACCAGGCAGGGGGTTGACCGGTGCCTTCGATACGCGTTTGAATACACCGCGAGGCGCAATAAGCATAATAAACTGACCCTGGTAGGCAAGACGAATGTTTTAACATACGCGTTTGATCTATGGGAAAGGGCTTTCAACGAGATGGCCGGTGAATATCCGTCTGTCACCACGGATTACGCCCACGTTGACGCGGCGTGCATGTGGATGCTTAAAAATCCGGAATGGTTCGACGTGATCGTAACGGACAATATGTTCGGCGACATTATAACCGACCTCGGGGCCATGATACAGGGCGGGATGGGTATAGCCGCCGGTGGGAACATCAATCCGGAAGGTGTTTCCATGTTCGAACCTATCGGCGGGTCAGCGCCGAAGTATGCCGGCAAGGATGTTATTAACCCGTTAGCCGCGATATGCGCCGGCGCCATGATGCTGCAGGAACTGGGCGAGGAACAAGCCGCCGGCTGGATCGAAAAAGCGGTAATGCATGTTACTGCCGACAAGCTTAAAAGTCTGTCCGCCGGCAGCATGGGTTATTCGACTCCGCAGGTGGGAGACCTGGTGGCGGAAGCGCTGTAAATGGGCGAGGAGAGAGTCAGAGAGTCAAGGGAAGGCTGCTCCGGGGTGTTCCGTACAGAAGCTTGTACGTCCCACGTAACTACTATTCCGATGCGGCCGACCCTGGAAAAATAATTTCCGAACTTTCACCACAGGTTATAGAAGTTTACAAGCTTCTGGTAGGAATACCCCGGAGCAGGCCCAGTGCATTGTAGGGTCTAAGGTTTCAGCATATAGAGACAGAGGCAGAAAAGACGATGAAAAAAAAGAACAAATACAATGTCGCTGTTATGGGAGCGACCGGGGCGGTCGGCGAACGGTTCCTCTCTATACTTGAGGAAAGGGATTTCCCGATAGATGAGCTCCGCCTGCTTGCCAGCGAACGGTCGGAGGGCAGGAAGATCGCGTTCAAAGGGATGGAATATGCCGTCCGGGTCCTTAGTGAGGATTCTTTCAGGGACATTGATATAGTCCTGGCTTCAGCCGGGGCTTCCAGAAGCAGGGAGTTCCTGCCGCACGCGGTAAAAGCCGGCGCCGTTTGTATCGATAATTCAAGCGCGTTCCGCATGGATAAGGCAGTCCCTCTTATTGTCCCGGAAGTAAACCCGGGTGCCGTTGAGCCACACAGCGGGATCATCGCCAATCCGAACTGTTCCACCATACAGACGGTGCTGCCGCTTTGCGCCATACACAGGGCCGCCGGCCTGAAACGGATCGTGGTATCGACCTATCAATCCGTTTCCGGAGCGGGACAGGGTAATATCCTTGAGATGCAGGGGCAGGTAATGAAGCTCAGCAGGAAGGATTCGCATTACCGTGTCGGAGAACATGCCATACCTGAAAAGGAAATTGTGAAATTCAGCCATCAGATCGCGTATAACCTCATCCCACAGATCGATGTATTCCTGGAAAATCACTACACCAGGGAGGAGATGAAGATGGTCAAAGAGACACGCAAGATCCTCGGAATACCCGATCTCGCGATCACTGCCACATGCGTGCGCGTTCCGGTTTATTACGCGCATTCGGAAAGCGTTAACGTCCAGACCGACAGGAAGATCACAAGAGAAGAAGCGACAGGGATATTGCGTTCTTTTCCGGGGATCACTGTCATGGATGACCCCGGCTCTTCTCTGTATCCCATGCCGATCGAAGCGGAAGGCAGGGACGATGTCTTTGTGGGCCGGATCAGGGAGGACGAGTCCGTGGAGAACGGCATAAACTTGTGGGTCGTCGCTGACAATCTCCGGAAAGGCGCCGCCCTGAACGCCATACAGATCGCGG
Organism: Candidatus Omnitrophota bacterium; assembly: GCA_030631915.1. GTDB lineage: Bacteria > Omnitrophota > Gorgyraeia > Tantalellales > Tantalellaceae > DAOVKF01. The sequence goes on along the minus strand of DAOVKF010000160.1, from coordinate 937 downwards.
AACATCTTATCGCTGATCGCTGATCCTCTATTCCCATGCATACCATCAGACTTATCATCTCCTACGACGGCACGGATTATCATGGCTGGCAGATACAGGATAACGGAAGGACCGTGCAGGGAGAGATCGAGAAGGCCGTAATAAAGGTTTTCGGGAAGGCCCACCGCGTTTATGGAGCCAGCCGCACGGATTCGGGAGTTCACGCGGAAGCGCAGACCGCGCATTTCAAGACCCCGCTCCTGATCCCGGAAAGAAAGATCCCTGCCGCTCTGAACTCCGTGTTGCCGGAGGACATAGCGATCGTGCGCGCCGCGCATGCGCGCGGCGATTTTCATTCCCGTTTTGACGCGCGCTCCAAACATTACAGGTACTGCATTCTGAATTTCCGCCGGCGTGACCCGTTCAGGGAAAGATATGCATGGCGCGTGCCATACAGGCTTGATGCCCGCCTGATGCGGGAGGAAGCCGCAGAGCTTCTCGGGCGCCATGATTTTAAGGCATTCCAGGCCAGTGACAAGAAAGAGAGGCATTCTGTCAGGGAAATATCCTGTTTGACCATAACCTCCAAAGGGCTCGCTCTTACCATAAACGTGGAAGCCGACGGCTTTCTGTATAATATGGTCCGCAACATTGTCGGTACGCTTGTCGATATCGGCAGGGGATACTTACCCGCCGGAAGCATGAAAAAGATACTGGAAGGCAGGGACAGGACCCAGGCCGGCCCCACGGCTCCCGCAAAAGGATTGTTTCTCATCAAAGTCAGGTATTAAAAATAGTCCGGACAGTTTTTGTCCGGTTTGATAGTGTAACATATTGTGGGCACTTTCGAGGTGTCATCCTGAGCGAGGGCGAAGCCCGAGTCGAAGGATCTGGAATAAGTTCTTTGACAGCATGAAAAACATGGCATACCCTAATGGTTGTTAACCGATAAATCAAT
>DAOVKF010000209.1 GCA_030631915.1 Candidatus Omnitrophota bacterium | reverse complement strand
GATTATTTTTTCTGGTATTGTCCGCTGTGTGCGGATATTATCTCGGCTCTCTTTTTCTTAACGGCATCGCAGGGGGCGCCTTGATCGGCGCTGCTGCCGGCGCTGTTTCCGCCGTGTTATTGATAGTGGTTGAGACCCGATTGCGGCAGGTTTCCCTGCGGAATCTCTCGGCCGGGGTTTTCGGTCTTATATTCGGCTTTTTTATCGCCTGGATGCTGAGCTTGATATTGCGCCTCGTTCCCATGGATCAGGCTGTTTATGCCGTTCTTCAGATAGTGTTCACTCTTGTTTTCTGTTATCTGGGCATGACCATTTCGATAAAAGGCAAGGATGAGTTCAATCTGATCGTACCGTATGTGCGGTTTTCCCGTGAAGACCGCACGGATCAGCTGTTCCTGCTGGATACAAGCGTGATCATTGACGGACGCATCGTCGGAATATGTGAGTCGGGTTTCCTGGAAGGGAAACTTCTTGTCCCCCGTTTTGTATTACAGGAGCTTCAGCAGATAGCGGACAGTTCCGACGATTCAAAACGAGTAAGAGGGCGCAGGGGCCTGGATATATTGAACAAGATCAAGAAGGTGCCCGGAATAGAGGTTATAATCCACGATGAGATCCTGCCGGACGTAAAAGAAGTGGATGCCAAGCTTGTCCGGCTGGCAAAGATGCTGGATTGCCGTGTGGTAACGAACGATTTTAATCTTAATAAGGTCGCCAGGCTCGAGGGCGTCACTGTTCTTAACATGAACGAGCTGGCTAATGCCTTGCGCCTTGTGGTTTTTCCCGGAGAGATGATGAACGTATACATCAGGAGAGAAGGAAAAGAAAAAAATCAGGGTGTGGCATTCATGGATGACGGGACAATGATAGTCGTGGATAACGCTAAAAGATACATTGGCAAACGCGTAAACGTGACCGTGGCGAGCGCTTTACAGACATCCGCGGGCCGGATGATCTTCGCGGATCTGGGTGAGCGGCAGGATCAGAAACAGGGGACGTAATTGACCGGAACAAAGGATCACATGAGGATAGGGATCGGGTATGACATCCACAGGCTGGTCAAAGGGCGGCCTCTGGTCATGGGAGGCATTGAAATACCTTTCCCAAAAGGCCTGGAAGGGCATTCCGATGCCGATGTCCTTCTCCATGCCATATGTGATTCCATACTGGGAGCTGTCGGGGCCGCGGACATCGGCTCGTGCTTTCCGGATACTGACCCCCGGTTCAAAGGCGTTTCAAGTAAAGAGCTGTTAAGGGAAGTCCGGGATATTATGGACAACAGGGGGTTCAGGGTCGGCAATCTGGACTGTATCGTCATTGCCGAGGCGCCCAGAATAAGGCCGTATACAGACAGGATGGCGGCGGTGATCTCGGATATTTTACGGGTGACGGGAGATGCCCTGAGCATCAAGGGCAGGACCGGCGAAAAAGTGGGAGTAATAGGCGAAGGTAAAGCCATAGCGGCTCATGCCGCGGTACTGCTTGTCGCGAAACAGGGCGGAGGGGAAT
>DAOVKF010000194.1 GCA_030631915.1 Candidatus Omnitrophota bacterium | reverse complement strand
GAAAAGGCGGGAGAAAGCGTATGTCGATATTTTGAAAGGGTGCGATGTGGGTATAGGTATCGTCGGTGTCAGTGAGATCGATCGTTTCAATATACTTCGCGCTACGCTCACCGCGATGAAACAGGCCGTATATGAACTCAAGGAAACGCCTGACTATCTCCTTGTAGACGGTAAAATGGATATCCCGGTTCCACAGGAGCGGACCTATCTTATTTCGGGTGAAAGTAAAAGCGTTTCCATCGCGTGCGCGTCCATAATGGCAAAAGTCTTCAGGGACAGGCTTATGATGAAGCAGGACCGCGTATACCCGCATTACGGATTTTGCAGGCACAAGGGATACGGGACGCCCGAGCACATAGAGGCAATAAAGGAGTACGGGTTTTCTCCCATACACCGTAGAACTTTCGGGCCTTTTGGAGGCAAAAAGGGGCGCGGTGAGCCCGGCATAACGAACAGGCAGGAGATATATAACGAAAACAAGGAGCGGGGATTATGAGCTCGAGCTATGACAGGAAAATAGCCGCGGAAGTTAAGCTGAAAAACATCGCAGATGTCGCGAAAAAAGCCGGTATACCGGCAAAGAGCATCAGATTATACGGAGACCATATCGCCAAGGTCTCTGCGGAGCTTTTAAAAGGGCCCCTTAAAAACCGCAAAGAGGGAAAGATGATCCTGGTCACTTCGCTGACACCCACTCATCTGGGAGAGGGTAAGACCGTTAATACGATAGGCCTCGGTATGGCTATCAACAAACTCGGCAAAAAGGCCATATCGTGTATCAGACAACCGTCCCTGGGCCCCGTATTCGGCCTTAAGGGAGGGGCCGCGGGCGGCGGACATTCCCAGGTGTTGCCTGCCGAGGAGGTTAATCTGCATCTGACAGGGGATTCGCATGCTGTCGCGGTCGCTCAGAATTTATGCGCCGCAGTTCTGGATAACAGTTATTTCTGGGGAAATCCGCACAAATTGAATAAAGACATGGTGACATGGAAAAGAGCTGTCGATGTCAACGACCGCGCGCTCAGGAATATAACGATCGGCGGAGGCGGAAAGCTTCACGGCGTGAACCGTAAGACGGGAGTTGACATAACGTCTGCCGGTGAGTGCATGGCTGTTCTATCGCTCGCGAAAGATCTAAAAGACCTGCGGCACAGGCTCGGGAAGATCGTCGTGGGATATAGCGACGACGGAAAGCCCGTTACCGCGGACGACCTGAAAGTCGCGGGCGCGATGGCTGTGCTTTTGAAGGAGGCGTTGAGCCCCAATATTATCCAGACCGCCGAACATACTCCGTGTTTCATACACACGGGGGCTTTCGCGAACGTCTCGCATGGATCCAGTTCCGTTATCGCCGATAAGCTGGCGTTGAAACTGGCGGATTATGTGATAACCGAAAGCGGGTTTGGCGCGGATCTCGGAGCGGAAAAGTTCTTTGACATCAAATGCCGGCAGAGCGGGTTGAGGCCGAGCGTGGCGGTGATCAATTGTTCGGTCAGGGCGCTTAAAGTGCATAGCGGGGATTTTATATTTAAAGGCGCGCAGATGCCGGAAGAATTGAAAAAGGAGGATCTATCCGCCGTGGACAGGGGGTGTTCGAATCTTGAAAAGCAGGTGGAGAACCTTAAGATGTTCGGCGTGCCGGTAGTCGTGTGCATTAACCGCTTTGACAGGGATACGAAGAAAGAGCTGGACGTGGTCATGAAGCGCGCCGAGGCTTTAGAGGTTGAAGGCATCGCCATCAGCGAGGTCTATAAGTCCGGCAGCAGCGGCGGCATGGAACTGGCCCGGGCAGTTATTGAGGCGTCAAAAGTAAAGTCCAAGTTCAGATATCTTTATCCGGTGGACATGAATCTCAAGAATAAGATCGAGCGCATCGCCAAATCCATGTACGGGGCGAGTGAAATAAAATATTCCGAGGGATCCCTGAAAGAGATCCAGAGACTCGAGAAAGCGCGACTCGATAAGATGCCGGTATGTATGGCGAAAACGCATCTGTCACTTT
>DAOVKF010000001.1 GCA_030631915.1 Candidatus Omnitrophota bacterium | reverse complement strand
ATTAGGGTATGCCATGTTTTTCATGCTGTCAAAGAACTTATTCCAGATCCTTCGACTCGGGCTTCGCCCTCGCTCAGGATGACACCTCGAAAGTGCCCACAATATGTTACACTATCGTCATATCCTCTTCATCAAACTCAAAAAGTGACTGATCGGGTATCCCCGACGATCGTTTGCCATATTCCTACCAGGGCCCCTCCGCCCGGTGTGGATCCTCCCTGTACGGAACATGGCAAACGATCTCATCACCGGTTACCTGAGTAGTTACCTTAAAACACTACGATAAACTCGCCCCTGGGTTTGTTCTTCGCGAAATGTTTAAGATGTTCTTCTGCGGTTCCCCGCCTTGTTTCCTCGAATTTCTTGGTCAGCTCCCTTGCCAGCACGATCTCCCTCTCTCCCGCGACAACCGTAAAATCTCTTAAAAACGCCTCTATCCTGTGGGGGGATTCATAAATGATAACCGTCCTCTGCTCCTCCGCAAGTTTTTCCAGCTGTTTCCGCCTGCGGGCGCCTTTGTTCGACAGAAACCCTTCAAAAACGAATTTACCCGTGGGCCTTCCGGATAAGACCAGCGCGACGATAAGCGCCGCGGGGCCGGGGACAGCCGTTAAAGGCACCTTTTCCCTGATACACTCTTTTACAAGAACATGGCCCGGATCAGATATTCCCGGCGTTCCGGAATCCGAAACAAGGGCTATGTCTTTTCCGGCGCGCAAGAGCCTGACGATCCCCGGAGTCTTCTTCCTGCTGTTATGGGAATGGAAGCTGGTAACAGGGGTTTTGATCCCGTATACGCCGAGCAGCCCCTTTGTCCGTCTGGTGTCCTCAGCGGCGATCATATCCGCTTCTTTCAGCACCCGTATGGCTCTCAGGCTGATATCTTCAAGATTTCCTATCGGCGTGCTGATAACAAAAAGCGTACCTGTCATTTTCTTCGTCTTACTGGCCCGAGCCAACGAGGCACCTTACTCTGATGCCCTGACTCTTTGACTCTTTTTACTCGACGGTCACCGACTTGGCCAGGTTGCGCGGCTTGTCTATGTCGTACCCGAACTCACCGGCCACATAGTACGCCAGAAGCTGTAACGGAACAGCGACCAGTTCGGGAGAGAATATTTCGGGAACACGGGGTATCTCGATGGCGTAGTTAATGCTTTCATCCCGGAGCAGGTCGTCTCCTTCAGAGACTATTGCGATCACTATACCGCCCCTTGCCTTGATCTCCTGGATGTTGGATAGCATCTTCTCATGCGTCTGCGCGTTGGTCGCAACGCAGACCACCCAGGGGTTTTCGTCTATTAATGCAATGGGGCCGTGCTTCATCTCCCCGGCCGGGTACCCCTCAGCGCTGATATATGATATCTCTTTCAGTTTCAACGCCCCTTCCAGGGCATTGGGATAGTTAATGTTCCTGGCAAGATAAAGAAAACAGCTCTTATTGTTTCTTGCAAGATAATATTCGTGGAATTCCGCGGCATACCCGGCAAGCCTGTTCTTCGCGGAGTGATACGGCCCCAGCAGTTTGTCCAGATTTCCGGGCAATTTCCTGAATTCCCTTAAAAAACCCTTTTCCTCTTTGCCTACTGTCCCTTTTATCCCGGCAAAAAAATACGTAAAGAGATGCAGTATCGCGATCTGCGCCGTATAGGCCTTTGTCGACGCAACCGCTATTTCCGGTCCCGCGTGAGTATAGATCACGCCGTCGGCTTCCCTGGCGATGGAACTGCCAAGAACGTTGCACACGGCCAGGACCGCGGCCCCCTTTCTCTTTGCCTCCCTCAATGCCGCCAGGGTATCCGCTGTCTCCCCTGACTGGGATATGACTATTACCAGCGTATCCTTGTCCACCAGCGGATCCCGGTAACGAAACTCACTTGCCTGATCCACCCAGACAGGGACCCTCGCGATCTTTTCAATAAGATACTTTCCGATCAATCCGGCATGATAGGCTGTGCCGCAGGCTACCACAGAGATCCTCTTTATTCTTTTCAGATCCTTTTCCGGTATCGCCAGTTCTTCAAACTTTATTTTTCCTTTTCTTACCCTTTCGGCAAGCATATTGCGTATTATACCGGGCTGCTCAAATATCTCTTTCAGCATAAAATGCTTATAACCTTTTTTTTCGGCCTGGGATATATCCCATTTGATGGCCGTCGGGTCCCTTCGCTCTATTTTTCCTCCGGATCCGTATATCGTGATGCCCCCGTCCTTTATGTCCACGATCTCCCCGTTCTCAACATAAATGACGTCCCTGGTATATTCCAGGACCGCGGGGATATCGCTGGCGAGAAAATATTCACCGTCTCCGAGCCCTGCGACCAGGGGGCTGTCCTTCCTCGCTCCCACTATCCTTCCCGGTTCTTCCCGGTGAATAACGACTATCGCAAAAGAGCCCTTCAGCATGCTTACGGCTTTTTTTACCGCTTTGTAAAGATCGCCCGCGTAACAATCTGAAACAAGATGCGCGATGTTCTCACTGTCTGTTCCCGAAACAAACTCATACCCTTTCGCCTGGAGCCTTTTCCTGATCTCCTTATAGTTCTCGATGATCCCGTTGTGGACTATCGCGATATTCCTGCCGGAGTCGACATGCGGGTGCGCGTTCACGTCATTCGGCACCCCGTGGGTAGCCCAGCGCGTGTGGCCTATGCCTGTCGTCCCTTTCGCCGGGTTATGGCTCAGCTCATCCATTAAAACGGAAAGTTTGCCCTGTTTTTTCCTTATCTGGATATCTCCCTTGTTTATGACAGCTATCCCGGCTGAATCGTATCCCCGGTATTCCAGGCGGGACAACCCCTTGACAAGGACCTGCTCGGCATTTCTCCGGCCCGTATAGCCTATGATCCCGCACATGTTTTTCCCCTCCCGCGGCCTATTCGTCCTTATTCATCCTGTTCAACAGGTTCATGATATCCGTTCGGGCGCACCGTCCCACAAGGGACGCCATATAGAAAAGCAGGGAGAACTGCCAGCAATCCTCCGGGCCCAGCACAAGAGCCGTGCTGACATCTTCTGCTCTCTCAAGGTGTTTTTTGTGTTTTTCGACACATTTTGAAAGCGCTCTTTCGTCCACGTCGATCTCCTGCACAATATTATTGTATTTGAGCGACGGGAAGCGTATGCCTCTCATCAGGAAAAATGTCTGGATAAGTTCCTGGCTGATGTCCAGGTCTTCCTCAAAATCAAAGCCCTCGAACTGCGGCATGTCCTGCGGAAGAATGACCATGGGTCTTTCGACAAGGACCTTGCCCCTCCGGACCACTGTATTGCCCTCGTTCACGGCGGATTCGGCCAGGAAGACATACGGGACATCTGTCTGGCTGAAAGTGGAAAGGCCTTTTACCCTTCCCCTGACGACTTCTGTCTTCTCTTTTGCCTTTTCCCAGAGTTGTTCTATATCCATGGTTCCAATCCGGCTAATTATGGCGACCCCACGGGGATTCGAACCCCGGTCGTCAGAATGAAAATCTGATGTCCTAGACCTGACTAGACGATGGGGTCGCGCAAGTCAGTAATTTACATATTTTCCGGAGCTATATTTTACAAAATAGCCCCGCACTTTTCAACTTGTTTTTTTGAGGGGGCGGATCACTGATCCTAACCACGCGCGAATTTCACGCCGTTCTCGAAGATCCTCAGGCCTATGCCCATTTCTTCCGTCTTCCGGCCGAAACGCCGCCAGTTGGGATGCTGCACATACGTCACATGCCGTTCGGGATGCGGCATCAACCCGAGTATCCTTCCGGTGGGATCGCAAACACCGGCTATATCGTCCACTGAACCGTTGGGATTCCCGGGATAACCGGGCGATCCTCCTTCCTTACGCGCGTAGCGGAACACTATCTGGCCGTTCTTCCGCAGGGCTTCAAGCACACCGGCGTCTTTTGGTATGAACTTACCTTCGGCATGGGCCACCGGAACATATATGGCCTCCGGAAGGCCCCTGGTCCAAACGCAAATATCGCGGCCCGGCCTTTTAAGATATACCCATCTGTCCTCGAACCTGCCCGAATCGTTGAGGCTGAGCGTGGCCTCTATTTTACAGCCCTGCCTTTTCTTGGCACCCGGCAAAAGCCCCATCTTTACAAGCACCTGAAACCCGTTACAGATCCCGATGATAAGCCTGCCTTCGGCGAGGAACCCGGACAGTTGTTCCTTTAAGCCGGCCTTCAGCTCGTTCGCGAAGACCTTGCCGCTGGCCACATCATCGCCGTATGTGAACCCGCCGGGTATGGCCAGTATGTGATACTCCGCAAGAGCGGCCTTTTGTTTCAGCAAAGTGTTTATATGCACGAGGTCCGCTTCAGCTCCCGCGGCGCGGAACGCGTAAGCGGTTTCCCTGTCGCAATTCGTGCCGGCAGTGCGCAGTATGATCGTCTTAACTTTGTTCATGCATCAATCTCTCAAACGGTTTTTTCCACCTGTTCCTGAGCGTGCCGCAATCCGTTTTAACAACGTTCCCGCCTCCGAGCCCCCTGATAACCAGTCCCCGGCCCTCTGAAACACGGCCGATCCGGCCTGACGGGACCCCTTTCATGGCACCCTCAAACGCTTTTTGCTTTTCCGCGGGGACTTCTATCACAAACCTTGAGTTTGACTCTGAAAAAAGAAGCACATCGTCCCTGTCTATGGACCTCTCGCGAGGGACCCTTTCAAGTGAGACCTCCGCGCCGTAGCCGCCGGCAAAAAGCATCTCCGCTAAACAGACAGCAATACCCCCCTCGGAACAATCATGCGCCGAGGCAACGAGTCCCGCCTTTATGGCGGATGCTACTTTTTTCATAAGTCTCAGTGAACCATGCGGCCTGACGCGCGGGACCATACCGCCCTTTTTCCTTTTTACCCGGAAATACTGCGACCCTCCCATCTCCTGGAAGGTCCTGCCGACGACATAGATCAGGCTGCCGGGTCCCTTGACATCAGGGGAGATCGTCCTGCGAACGTCATCTATGACACCAATGGCTGATATCAATAATGTCGGCGGTATGGATACGGTCTTTGTCCCCGTATTAAACTCGTTATTAAGACTGTCCTTACCGGATATGAACGGTGTCCTGTATACTTTTGCCATGTCGTAACACGCCAGTGAAGCGCGGACAAGACCCCCCAGTTGGTCGGGATTTTCCGTATTGCCCCAGCAGAAATTGTCAAGAAGCGCGATGTTTTCCACTGTACCCCCGACCGCGACGATCTGGCGCAGGGCTTCATCAATAGCGCCGGCTGCCATCCAGTAAGGGTCTATATCCCCGTAACAGGGATTGATCCCGTTGGCCAGCGCGATCCCCTTATTGCTGTCAAACAGGGGCCTGGTCACCGACGCGTCGGACGGGCCGTCGTTATTGACCCCTACGAGCGGCTTGAGCACGCTTCCACCCTGCACTTCGTGGTCATACTGCCTTATGATCCATTCCTTGCTGCACACGTTCCAGCTTGAAAGTAAGTTCAAAAGATCCGGTGTCAGGTCCGCCCTTTTCGGAGGAAGGATGCTTTTATCCTCTTTCCCGCGTTTCCATACGGCTTTACGGGTAACACGCGGAAGGCCTTCATGCATGAAAGACATGTCCAGATCGGCTATTAAGTGCCGCCTGAAATAGATGCGCAGTTTTCCGGTATTCGTGAACTTCCCGATAACGGTAGCCTCCACGTTCTCACTCCGGAAAACGTTCATCAGCCGCTTCAGGTCCTTCCTCTTTACGGCGAGCACCATCCTTTCCTGGGCTTCGGATACCCATATTTCCCATGGTTCCAGGCCCCTGTACTTGAGAGGCGCCTTTTCGAGATGCACTTCGGCCCCTGTATCCTTGCCCATCTCACCTACCGCGCTCGAAAAGCCTCCGGCGCCGCAGTCGGTAATAGCCGCGTAAAGCCCGAGATCGCGCGCCTTCAGCAGCGTGTCCACCACCTTTTTTTCAGTGATGGGGTTCCCTATCTGAACGGCCGTCCCGGAAACAGCCTCAGACTCAACGGTAAGTTCGGCGGAGGAGAATGTCGCGCCGTGAATGCCGTCCCGGCCGGTCCTTCCGCCGACGGCCACGATAAGATCGCCCGGTGAAACTTTTTTCGTGGAGAACCTGCGGGGCAAGATCCCGACGTTACCGCAGAAGACCAGCGGGTTACCGGTATATCTTCCGTCAAAACAAACCGCTCCGTTCACCGTGGGGATGCCCATCTTGTTGCCGTAATCACGCACACCGCTTACCACGCCCTTAAGGACCCTTTTGGGATGCAGCGCGCCTTTCGGGACGGACGACAGCGGCATGTCCGGAACGCCGAAACAGAAAACATCCGTGTTGATAATGGGCCTGGCGCCTCGTCCGGTCCCCATGGTATCGCGTATCACCCCGCCTATGCCTGTTTCCGCGCCTCCATACGGTTCAAGCGCGGAAGGATGGTTATGCGTCTCTACCTTGAAACAGATATCGTGCCCCGGATCGAACCTGATAATACCGGCGTTATCCTTGAACACGGAAACACACCAGGGCCTGTCCAGCTCGCGGGTCGCCTTCATCACCGTCTCTTTAAGGAGATTCCCTATCTTCCTGCCGTTGTACCGGACGGCCCCCATCATGGTCTTATGCTTGCAATGTTCGCTCCATGTCTGCGCGAGCGTCTCGATCTCGCAGTCCGTGGGATTCCTGCCGAGCTTTTTGAAGTGCTTCTGAACGGCCTTCATCTCCGCCAGGCTAAGATAAAGCTGCCTTTGGGCGCTGATGCCCTGAAGGATCCTGTCATCAGCGCTTATAAGGTCGATCTCCCTGCGCCGGAACCTGTAAGGCGCGGCCGCCTTCTCGTCCTCTCTGCGGGTAACGATATGCTGTATGACCCTGTTATAAAGAAGCCTGTCGGTTATCTTATCGATCTGCCCCGCGGAGAGAGCGCCCTTGATAACGTATCTCTTTGACGTCGTGACAGAATTTACCCCGGTCAGCCCCGAGTCCTTTACGGCTTTTATCACACTCTCTTCGACAGGGTCCATAACACCGGCGTTATACGCGACCTCCACCACATGAGCGTTCTTAGAACTTCTCGTCCCGAACCCGCCGGGATACCCGCACTCCTGAGATACCCTGTCGGTAAGAATATCCTCGGCGATACGGCGCAGATCCCTGCCGGAAAAGTCCCCGCGGACCGAGTATACCCGGATATACTCGATATCCTTAACGCCCTTTACGCCGAGATCCCTGATATCTTTTTTCAGGCCCCCGGCCACCGCGTCAAAGATGCCCTTTCTGTCTCTTACTTCTATTCTCGCGTATTTCATGATCGTAGAAACCGATAAGTTTCAAAAGTCAGATGTCACTCCCACTCTATAGTGCTCGGCGGTTTGGAACTTATGTCAAAAACCACCCTGTTGACCCCCTCTACCTCATTGATTATCCTGCCTGACATCTCCTCAAGCACATCGTAGGGGACCCTGGCCCAATCAGCGGTCATACCGTCGACACTGGTCACCGCGCGTATCGCGATCGTATCCTCATATGTCCGGCTGTCACCCATCACGCCCACGCTTTTCACCGGAAGAAAAACACCGAAGATCTGCCAGGTCCTGTAATAAATATTCCTCTTTTTAGCCACATCAATGATAATCCAGTCCGCGGCCCTGAGCGTATCCAGCCTTTCCCCGGTAACCTCTCCCATTATCCTTACCGCGAGGCCCGGGCCGGGGAACGGCTGCCGGTCAGTGACCTCTCTTGCCAGGCCCAGCTCCCTGCCCACTTCTCTGACCTCGTCCTTGAACAGGTCCCTGAGGGGCTCCATCAGCTTAAGCCCCATCTTGCGGGGAAGGCCCCCCACATTGTGATGTGATTTTATGGTCTTGCTCGGCCCGCCGAAAAAGGACCGGGACTCGATCACATCCGGATAGAGGGTCCCCTGCGCCAGAAATACCGCGTTCTTTATCTTTCCGGCGCTCTCCTCAAAAACGCGGATAAACGTCCTGCCGATTATTTTCCTCTTTTTCTCAGGGTCTTCCACTCCTTTAAGGGCTTTCAGGAACCTTTTTTCAGCGTCCACGACCCTGAGATCCAGCCTGATATTCTTCCTGAACAGCCGCTCCACCCTTTCAGCCTCGTTCCTGCGCAGAAGCCCGTTATTCACAAACACACAATGAAGCCTTTTCCCCAGGGCCCTGTGCAGGAGAACGGCGCATACAGTGGAATCGACCCCTCCGGACAGCCCCAGCACAACGTCCCGGCCGCCTGCCTGCTCCCGTATGTCCGTGACCTTCTTTTTTATAAAGGATCTCATGGTCCAGGTCCTTTTGCACCCGCATATGTTAAAAAGAAAGTTCCTGACCATTTTCCCGCCGTCTGCCGTATGCGCGACCTCGGGATGGAACTGGACACCGTAGACGTTCTTTTCCGGGTTATAGAACGCCGCGCACGGAGTGTTCTCGCTGCGCGCAATGGAACGGAACCCTTTCGGGAGCGTCTCTACCTTGTCACGATGGCTCATCCAGGTCACGCTTTCAGGGGCTATCCCCGTAAACAGCGGATCCTTTCCGCGGAAGCGCACTATTGCGCGGCCGTATTCTCTCCGGCCGCTTTTTCTGATCCTGCCTCCGGCCAGTTTCCCGATGACCTGCATCCCGTAACATATGCCGAGGACCGGGATGCCGAGGTCAAGTATGCGGCGGTCAAGCCCCGGAGCGCCCTTATCATAGACGCTTGACGGCCCGCCGGAGAATATGATGCCGCGGGGATTGATCTCTTTTATCCTTTCAACGGATACCGCGGGCGACTCCACGACGGAACGCACGCGGTTCTCCCTCACGCGTCTCGCGATAAGCTGGACATACTGTGACCCGAAATCAACGACCAGTATGCCTTTTCGTCCGTCCTGTTCTGCCATTAAGTCTCCTTCGCGATCGCGGCTTTCACAAACCCCCTGAACAGGGGATGGACCCTGTCGGGTTTGGACCGGAATTCCGGATGGAACTGGACCGCCAGGAACCAGGGATGGTCCTTTAATTCCACTATCTCGACCAGGTTGCCCTTTGGATGTGTCCCGCTGAACACCATGCCGTGCTTCCGGAACCTGTCCCTGAACGTGTTGTTGAACTCGTAACGATGCCGGTGCCTCTCCATCACCTGGTCCGTGCCATAGATCTTTCTCGCAAGAGTGCCGGGGCTCAGTTTGCATCTGTACGCCCCGAGCCGCATTGTGCCGCCCATGCATTTCACCTTCTTTTGCTCGGACAGGAGCGAGATCACCGGGTGCTTTGTCCTGGCGTTAAACTCCGTTGAATTCGCGCTTTTCATGCCGCACACGTTACGCGCAAACTCGATCACGGCTATCTGCATGCCAAGGCATATCCCGAAATACGGAAGAGCGTTCTCCCTGGCGTACCGCGCGGCCGCGAGTTTTCCCTCTATTCCCCTCACGCCGAAACCTCCGGGGACCAGCACGCCTGCTATGCCCTTGAAAACGTCTCTAATATCTCCCGGCGTCTTGTTCTCAATAACGCCGGATTCTATCTTCACGAGATCCAGTTTCACCCTGTTGGCTATGGCCCCGTGCTTCAGGGCTTCGTCAATAGATTTGTAAGCGTCCTGCAGGGTTATATATTTCCCCACAACCCCTATCCTGACCGTTTTCTTCGTGGATTTCCTTATTTCCACGAGCTTTTTCCATCTTTTCGCCCCGCTGCCTTTTTTTTGTTTCAAATTCAATTTCTCAAGGATACTTTTGTCCATGCCGTTGTTCTTGAACATAACCGGTATTTCATAGACATCATTGACATCCCTGGCTTCTATAACGCAATCCTCCCGGACATTACAGAAAAGAGCGATCTTGGCCTTGGCGGCGGCGGTAAGAGGCTTTTCCGTGCGCACCATGAGGATCTCGGGCTGGATACCTATTTCCCTGAGCTTGCCCACTGAATGCTGGGTGGGTTTGGTCTTGATCTCGCCGGCGGCTTTGATGAACGGGACAAGCGTAAGGTGGATGTTGATCGCGTTGGCCGGGCCTTCCTCATTTTTCATCTGACGGATGGATTCCAGAAAGGGAAGACTTTCAATATCGCCTACTGTCCCGCCGATCTCGACAAGCACTATATCCACGTTGTGCTTTTTCTCGACCTGACGGATCTCATTCTTGATCTCGTTCGTTATATGCGGTATTATCTGGACGGTGCCTCCGAGAAAATCCCCGCGGCGTTCTTTTGTTATCACCTTCTGGTACACCTTTCCCGTGGTTACGTTGCTTATCCGGGAAAGCGGTGAGGCGGTATACCGGTAATAATGGCCGAGGTCCAAGTCGGTCTCGGCTCCGTCATCCGTGACATAGACCTCTCCGTGCTGGTAAGGATTCATTGTCCCGGGGTCGACGTTGATATAAGGATCACATTTCACAAGAGCGACTTTATAACCGTTCCATTCCAGAACTTTCCCGATAGAGGCTGAAGCTATGCCCTTGCCGAGACTGGAAACGACCCCACCGGTTATAAAAATATATTTGGCCATACTGCTCCTTTTATCGTTCTTATAAAGATCGCTTTGTCTCCCTCGCAATGACGGATCGGGTCGGCCCTCCTCACGATGACGGACAATTATCCGTTTATCAACGCTCAAAAGGCGTCTTGACCGCTTTCCTGCCTACTTTCGTAGGATAGTCCCCGCTGAAACAGGCGGCGCAAAACCCGTTCTCTTTGTTCCTCACGGTTTCCAGCATCCCCTCGAGACTGAGATATTTCAAGCTGTCCACGCCGATGAACTTCGCTATTTCTTCTATGGATGGAAGCTGGTTGGCTATCAGCTCCTTCCTGCTCGGAAAATCTATCCCGTAAAAACACGGGAACCTGATCGGGGGGCAGCTTATCCGCATGTGGATCTCTTTGACGCCCGCCTCCCTGAGAGCTTTTATTCTGCCGCCCGTAGTCGTGCCCCTGACGATCGAGTCTTCCACGACTATGACCCGTTTCCCTTTCAGGACATCTTTGATCGGGTTGAGCTTGATCTTCACCCCGTGTTTCCGCATCTCCTGCGACGGCTGGATAAACGTCCTGCCCACATAATGGTTCCTTACCATCCCGAATTCGAACGGTATACCGCTTTCTTCCGAATATCCCAGGGCAGCGTAATTTCCTGAATCCGGTATCGACATGACCATGTCCGCCTCAGCGGGATGCTCCCGGGCGAGTTTCCTGCCCAGGTTTTTACGCACCCGGTAGACACTGTCCCCGAAGATGCGGCTGTCAGGACGCGCGAAATAGATAAATTCGAAAATACACGGCGACACGGTCCTTCGGTCAAAAGGCTTTTTCGATTCGATCCCCTGTTCGGAAATAATGATAACCTCTCCGGGTTCTATCTCCCGGATAAATTCGGCGTCGATAAGGTCAAGGGAACAGGTCTCGCTCGCGAGAACATAAGCTCCGTCCTTTTTCCCCAGGCATAAAGGGCGGAAACCATGGGGGTCCCTGACCCCTATGAGACTGTCCCCGGTCAGGCAAAGCATGGTGAAAGCGCCTTCGCATTGTCTCAACGCGTCTATGAGCCTTTCCTCGAAAAGTTCTTTCTTTGACCGGACCAAGAGATGCATGACCATCTCGGAGTCCATTGTCGTCTGGAAAATGGCGCCGTCCTGTTCAAGCTCTCTCCTGAGCTTTACGGCGTTCGTCAGGTTGCCGTTATGGGCTATGGAAAAGGATATCCTGTTATGACTTATGACAAAAGGCTGCGCGTTCCTCAATATGCTGGAACCGGTTGTGGAATACCGGACATGCCCTATCGCGGTCCGGCCTTTCAGCCCTTTTAATCTGTTTTTTCTAAGAACATCCGAAACAAGCCCCATATCGACCAGCTGGCACAGCTTCTTTCCGTTAAAAACAGCGATACCGCATGATTCTTCGCCTCTATGCTGCAGGGAATACAGCCCCAGATACGTCAGATCAACGGCAAGTTCATGGCCGTAAATGCCGAAGACACCGCACTTTTCTTTTTTATCCCTTGGTCCGGGTGTCATAATATTCCTGAAGAGATTTGACGGCTATACCCATCTTCATCATCGACTCTATGCCGTTCACTGACGCCTGAGCGCCGGCAAGAGTGGTTATACACGGGATCCCCCGCATGATCGCCGCGCTCCTTATAACAGCGCCGTCTTTATGCGGCTTTTTACCGGAAGGGGTATTTATGATAAGCGCTACCCCGCCGCTTTTGACCATGTCCAGGACGTTCGGGCTTCCCTCATGCATTTTCTTCACTACATCGACCTGTATGTTGTTGTTCTGCAGTGTTTTCGCGGTGCCTTCGGTAGCGATAAGCTCGAACCCGAGGTCATACAGTTTTTTCGCCGGGAACACGATATTGCGCTTATCCTTGTCCTGCACGGAAACAAAAACCCTGCCTTCCAGGGGTAACGCCTGTCCGGCGCCGGACTGGGCCCTGGCAAAAGCACTGCCGAAATCCCCGGATATCCCCATGACCTCGCCGGTGGACATCATTTCCGGGCCGAGGATAATATCTACCCCGGAAAATCTTGAAAAAGGAAGGACGGATTCCTTGACGCTTATATAATTCAATGTTTCCATGGGGTCCTTCACGCCCATGTCCCTGATCTTCTTCCCCGCCATGATCATTGCAGCGGCTTTAGCCATGGGTACGCCCGTGGCTTTGGATACAAAGGGAACGGTCCTGGAAGCCCGCGGGTTGACCTCCAATATAAATATCTCGCTGTCCCTGACAGCATACTGGACGTTCATAAGACCTTTAATATCCAGCGCCATGGCAAGCTTTTTCGTCTGCCTTTTTATCTTGTCCATGATGTCCCCGGATAAAGTATGCGGCGGAAGCGTACACGCGGAGTCGCCTGAATGAATGCCGGCTTCCTCGATATGTTCCATTATCCCGCCTATGACCACATCATCACCGTCGGCCAGCGCGTCCACGTCCACCTCGATCGCGTTCTGAAGGAATTTATCCAGAAGCACCGGATGGCCGGAGGAGACATCGACCGCTTCTTTTATATATTCTTCGAGAGTCTCCCTGTCATAGACGATCCTCATGGCCCGGCCGCCGAGCACATAAGACGGCCTCACCACCACGGGGTATCCTATCTTCTCCGCCTTGCGCATGGCCTCTCCGGCGGAGTTGGCCGTATCGTTCGGCGGTTGTCTAAGTCCCAGAGAATGAAGAAGGCGCTTGAACTGTTCACGGTCCTCGGCCAGCGCTATTGATTCCACGGACGTGCCTATAACAGGCACCCCCTCTTTCCAGAGCCTGTCCGCCAGGTTGAGGGGCGTCTGGCCCCCGAACTGGACAATGACACCATCGGGTTTCTCTTTATCCACGATGTTCATCACGTCCTCAAACGTCAATGGCTCGAAATAAAGCTTGTCAGAGGTATCATAATCCGTACTGACCGTTTCCGGGTTGGAATTCACCATGATAGTCTCAAATCCCGCTTCTTTAAGAGCGAACGAAGCATGGCAGCAGCAGTAATCAAACTCTATGCCCTGGCCTATCCTGTTCGGGCCGCCGCCCAGGATCATTATTTTCTTTTTATCCGACCTTCCGGCCTCGCACTCATCCTCATATGTCGAGTAATAATACGGCGTGTACGCCTCGAATTCAGCGGCACAGGTATCAACGAGTTTATAGGCGGCTATGATCCCCGCTTTTTTTCGGAACGCCCGGAAAGCGATCTCATCACAACCGGCCATGTCCGCCAGCTGTGGATCACTGAACCCGAACTTCTTTGCTTTTTTCACGTTTTCACAGATATCCCTGTCATTTACGGACGCGGTCAGGTCGATGCCCTTGAGTTTTTCCTTGAGTCCGTTCTCATGATCGATGATCTCCCTGATATTACGCAGGAACCACGGGTCTATCCCCGTCAATTCAAAAAGGCGCGGGACATCATATCCCCGCCTGAAAGATTCCTTCAAATAGAATATCCTGTCCGGCCCGGGCTGGTTCAGAAAACCGTTCAGCCGTTCCTCGCTTACGGACCCCGGATCCTTTGGATAATTCAGCCCTGTCCTGCCTGTCTCCAGTCCCCTGAGCCCTTTTTGAAAGGCTTCTTTGAACGTCCGGCCTATCGCCATTGTCTCGCCCACGGATTTCATGGAAATACCCAGGGTCGGATCGGCTTTGGGAAACTTCTCAAAAGTAAACCTGGGGATCTTCACGACACAATAGTCGATGGCCGGTTCGAACGAAGCCGGTGTCTCTCTGGTTATATCGTTGGGGATCTCGTCCAGAGTGTATCCCACTGCCAGTTTGGCCGCGAACTTGGCAATGGGGAACCCGGTAGCCTTACTCGCCAGGGCGGAACTGCGGGAAACCCTGGGGTTCATCTCTATAACGACCATCCTGCCGTTGGCAGGGTTCACGGCAAACTGGATGTTCGAACCTCCGGTCTCGACCCCGATCTCCCGGATTATGGCGATCGCCGCGTCCCTCATCCTCTGATATTCTTTATCCGAAAGGGTCTGCTGCGGAGCAACGGTGATGCTGTCCCCTGTATGTATGCCCATGGGGTCGAGGTTTTCTATGGAACAGACAATAACCACATTGTCTTTTTTATCGCGCATGACCTCGAGTTCATATTCCTTCCACCCTGTGATCGATTCTTCGATAAGGATCTCGCTTGTCATGCTGTTACGGAGACCCAGTGACGCGACTTCCCTGAACTTCTTCATGTCACGGGCTACACCGCCGCCTGTGCCTCCGAGAGTGAAACTCGGCCTGATGATAAGGGGCAAGCCGATCCTGTCTGCGGCTTCAACGGCCTCTTCCATGTTGCGGGCCAGCCCGCTTTCAGGCAGGTCCAGACCGATCCTCTGCATTGCCGCCTTGAAATCTTCCCTGTCCTCCGCTTTCTTGATCGTCTCATAGTCCGCGCCTATCATCCTGACATCGAATTTGTCGAGGACCCCCATCTCATGCAGTTTCATGGCTGTATTGAGCCCTGTCTGACCGCCGAGCGTGGGGAGGAGCGCGTCCGGCCTTTCCTTTTCGATTATCCCTGCCACAACTTCCGGGGTTATCGGTTCCACGTACGTCCTGTCTGCCATTTCCGGATCCGTCATTATCGTGGCCGGGTTTGAATTGACAAGAATGACTTTATAACCTTCCGCTCTCAAGGCCTTGCACGCCTGCGTGCCGGAATAGTCGAACTCACAAGCCTGGCTGATAACGATCGGCCCGGACCCTATTATGAGAATACTTTTTATATCATCCCTCTTCGGCATATTTTCTTAACTCCCGCATCCCGCTTTTGCCCCTTGCCCCCCCTAAACGCCCTTCCGCATGTTATCGATAAACTTATCGAACATATACACCGCGTCGTTGGGACCCGGTCCTGCCTCAGGATGGAACTGGATACTGAAAAACCTGAGCTCGTCACTTTCCATGCCTTCGACCGTGTTATCGTTAAGATTTATATGGGTTATTCTGGCCCCTTTTGATCTTACTGAATCAAAGTCCACGCAAAACCCGTGGTTCTGCGCCGTAATACTGACTTTTTCCGAGCAAAGGTCCTTGACAGGATGGTTGCCGCCATGATGTCCGAACTTGAGTTTATAGGTCTTTCCCCCGAGAGCCAGCCCGAGCATCTGGTGGCCAAGGCAAATACCGAAGATCGGAACCTTTCCGAGAAGCTCCCTGGCAGTCTTAAAAACATACGGAGCGCCTTCCGGATCGCCCGGACCGTTTGACAAAAGGACCCCGTGAGGTTTCGTCCTCAAGATCGTCGCGGCATCCGTTCCTGCGGGGAAACGCGTCACCGCGCAGCCCCTTTTCTCCAGATTTCTCAATATGCTGTACTTCACGCCGCAATCCAGGACAGCGACCCTCATGGCCCCGTCTTCGTTCCATTTAACCGCCTTATCACAGGTCACTTCTTTTACAAGGTCCATGCCTATGAGCCCGGGTGAAGCTTTTACCCTGTCGGCCAGCTCGGCCGCGTTTTCCGTTGCCGTTGAAATAACCCCTTTCATGGCGCCCTGTGTCCTGATATGGCGCGTGACAGCCCTTGTGTCAACGTCAGTAATGCCCATAACGTCATGCTTTTTCAGATATTCGTCAAGGGACATCTTTGACCGGAAATTGCTCGGGACCGCGCACAGTTCTCTTATTATCAACCCTTCGACCCGCGGCCCTGCGGACTCCACGTCCTCGTCGTTGATACCGTAATTCCCTATAAGAGGATAGGTCATGGCGACTATCTGCCCCTTGTAGGAAGGATCCGTGATGATCTCCTGGTAACCCGACATGCTGGTGTTAAAGACGATCTCGCCATACGTATCTTTTTTTATTGCTCCGAACGCATGGCCGTTAAATACTGCCCCGTCTTCTAACACTAAAACCGCTTTCATCTCAGAAAACCCGCTATACAGAAATTTTTTAACCGCACTATTAATATTCTATGTATTATACAGGAAGTGCCCCGGGTTGTAAACACCCTTACCATCACAGAAAACAGTTGAAAAGTATTCTAAAATTGATATTATGAAAGGTGCCTGCTCCGGGCAAAGAGGCCCTGGTAGGAGCATGGCAAACGACCGTTCCCTCAGCTCGAGGATACCCGGGCAGTCGCGCTGAAAGGAACGAAGAGGAGAGGAGATGCCAAAACGCAGCGACTTGAGCAAAATTCTTATAATCGGTTCCGGCCCCATTATTATCGGACAGGCCTGTGAATTCGACTATTCCGGCACCCAGGCGTGCAAGGCGTTAAAAGAAGAAGGTTATGAAGTTGTGCTGGTCAACTCAAACCCGGCCACGATAATGACGGATCCCGGCATGGCTGATAAAACTTACATAGAACCGCTTACTGTCAAGAGCCTTGAGGCGATCATTGAAAAAGAACGGCCTGACGGACTGCTCCCTAATTTAGGGGGACAGACAGGGCTTAACCTTTCCTCCAGCCTTTATAAGTCCGGGTTTTTAAAAAAATACGGGGTAGAGATGATCGGCGTCAAGCCGGAAGCCATTGAGCGGGGCGAAGACCGGACCGAATTCAAAAAGACCATGATAGGCCTGGGCCTCGGTCTTCCCGCATCCGAACCCTGTCATTCTGTCGAGGAAGCTGAAAAAATAGCCGAAAAGCTCGGTTATCCCGTTGTGCTCAGGCCCGCGTACACTATGGGCGGGACCGGCAGCGGCATGGCTTACAATGTGGAAGAGCTGAGAACGATCGTCACCCGGGGCCTGGCCGCAAGCCTTGTCCATCAGGTCCTGGTCGAAGAGTCTGTCCTGGGATGGGAAGAACTGGAACTTGAAGTCGTAAGAGACGAGAAAAACCAGAAGATCACGGTGTGCTTTATTGAAAATGTCGACGCCATGGGCGTGCATACCGGAGACAGTTTCTGCACCGCCCCTATGCTGACCGTCCCTCCGGAGCTGCAGGAACGGCTGCAGGATATCTCTTATAAGATCGTTGACGCGATCGGGGTCGTCGGCGGGACCAATATCCAATTCGCCCATAATCCGGAAGACGGCAGAGTGGTGGTCATTGAGATCAATCCGAGAACTTCCCGTTCTTCCGCGCTTGCTTCAAAGGCGACCGGTTTTCCTATCGCGCGCATCTCGACAAAACTCGCGGCCGGGTTAACCATGGACGAGATCCCCTACTGGAGGGACGGGACACTTGAAAAATACTCGCCGTGCGGTGACTATGTCGTCGTTAAATTCGCGCGATGGGCGTTTGAAAAATTCTCCCAATCCACTGATATCCTGGGCACGCAAATGAAAGCCGTCGGCGAAGTCATGAGTATCGGAAAAACCTTCAAGGAGTCTTTCCAGAAGTCCATCCGCTCCCTGGAGATCAACCGTTACGGCCTGGGCGGCGCTAAGAACTTCAAGGAACTTTCACTGAACGAACTGAAACAAAAACTTGCTTTTCCCTCGAGTGAACGCGTCTTTCTGATGTATGAAGCGTTGCGTAAAGGCATGGGCGTGGACGAACTTCACAGCCTGACCTATATCGGACGCTGGTTCATCAATGAGATAAAAGAGCTCGTTGATCTTGAGGAAGAACTGCTCTCCCGCGCGTGGAAGGACCTTCCCCATGCCGAACTCGCGAAAGCGAAGGAGTGGGGATTTTCCGACAGATATCTCTCAGGGCTCTTTAATGTCGCCGAAAAAGAAGTGCGGGATAAAAGGATCTCCATCGGGAAAACGGCCCGTTACGAGGCTGTTCCTGTAAGCGGTGTGGAGAATGCCGCGTAT
Organism: Candidatus Omnitrophota bacterium; assembly: GCA_030631915.1. Lineage (GTDB taxonomy): Bacteria > Omnitrophota > Gorgyraeia > Tantalellales > Tantalellaceae > DAOVKF01. The sequence goes on along the minus strand of DAOVKF010000001.1, from coordinate 21,702 downwards.
TATTATTCAACGTATAAAAGCATTGAAGACAAGAGCCCGGTTTCCGCAAGCAGAAAAGTCATGATCCTCGGCGGCGGGCCGAACAGGATCGGGCAGGGGATAGAGTTCGACTATGCCTGCGTTCACGCCGCGTTCGCCCTGCGCGACGAAGGGTATGGATCGATCATGGTCAACTGCAACCCTGAAACAGTATCGACCGATTATGACACATCCGATAAACTCTATTTTGAACCGTTGACCGTTGAGGACGTCCTGTCCATTTATGAAAAAGAAAAACCCGAAGGTGTTATAGTCCAGTTCGGGGGCCAGACGCCCCTTAACATAGCCCGGGAGCTGAAAGATAACGGTGTCAGGATCCTGGGGACATCGCCGGAAAGCATCCATTTCGCCGAGGACCGAGAGCGGTTCCGCGAGAAAATGATCGCGCTCGGGATCCCGCAGCCGGAGAGCGATACAGCGCGGTCACTTGAGGAAGCCCTGAGTATCGCGGAAAAGATCGGCTACCCGCTCATGGTGCGGCCCTCCTACGTTCTTGGCGGCCGGGGCATGCAGATCATTTACGACGAAGGATCGCTCAGAAAATACGCGGTCGAGGCTATCCGGGTCAGCCCTGAACACCCCATGCTCATCGACAGGTTCCTTGAAAAAGCGGTTGAAGCGGAGGTTGACGCGTTATCCGACGGCGAAGCAACGTTTATCGCTTCTGTCATGGAACATATCGAGCTGGCAGGAGTTCATTCGGGCGACTCCGCGTGCTCCATCCCGACCCGGACCATAAAGAAAGAACATCTTGAGCAAATTGAAAAATATACCGCGATCATCGCGAAGGAACTCAAAGTCGTCGGGCTCATGAATATACAGTACGCTATCTGTGACGATATGGTTTATATCCTTGAAGCGAACCCGCGCGCGTCCCGCACCGTCCCTGTTGTGTCTAAAATGACAGGCATGCCCATAGCCAGGGTCGCGACACAGGTCATGCTGGGAAAAAAGTTAAGCGATTTTCCTGAATTAAAGACCCGTCATTTGCCCTACGTAGGGGTGAAAGAAGCCGTTTTTCCGTTCAATATGTTCCCGGAGGTCGACCCGCTCCTCGGCCCGGAAATGAAAGCCACCGGTGAAGTGATGGGTATCGCGGATTCGTTCGAGCTCGCTTTTTACAAGGCCCAGGAAGCGGCTGGATCAAAACTCCCGGTCGAAGGGAATGTGCTGCTGACGGTCACCGATAAGGACAAACCGGCGCTGCTACCCATCGCGCAAAAGATCGTGGCGCTCGGGTTCACTATCTACGCCACAAAAGGGACAAGTGAGTTCTTGAACAAGAACAAAATAAATAACGTCCGGATCAACAAGCTGCATGAAGGAAGGCCCAATATCTCTGACGCGATCAAAAATGACGGCCTGCAGCTCATTATCAATACACCTATAGGGCGTGACAGCAAATACGACGACAGTTATATCCGCATGATGGCGATACAGCGAAAAACCCCGTATGTCACGTCGATCGCAGCCGCTGAAGCGAGTATTACGGGCATTGAAGCCGTCAAAACACGTAAATTACTGCCAAAGGCGCTTCAGGAATATCATCAGTCGGATAGATCCCCGCTTTCGCGGGGATGACTCTCAAGCAGGGATGACACTCAAGAGGAGATGAAAGATGAGCGGGATATTTGGTGTGGTTTCCAGGGAAAATTGTACGGACATTCTGTTATACGGCACGGATTACCACTCCCATCTGGGGACGGAATACGGGGGCATAGCGGTCCTTGGAGAGGTGTTTCAGCGCCAGATCCATGAGATCAGCCAGAGTCAGTTCAAGTCCAAATTCCATGAAGATTGCAGACGGATGACGGGTAACAAGGGTATCGGGGTTATCAGCGACAGTAACGAACAGCCGATCTTCCTTAATTCAAGGTTCGGCCCGTTCTGTATCGTCACCAGCGGGCTCATAGAAAACTCCGAAAAACTGGCTGAAGCGCTTCTTGATAAGGGGATCTCTTTCAGCGAGATGAGCGCAGCGACGGTCAATGTGACGGAACTGATGGCAAAACTTATCAATCAGGGGACCAGCCTCATAGACGGCATAGAAAAAATGTTCCAGGCGATCGACGGTTCCTGCTCCCTTCTGCTGCTGAATAAAGACGGGGTGTACGCCGCCAGGGACCGCCTGGGATATACGCCTCTTATCGTAGGCAAACGGGAAGACGCCTGGGCAGTCACTTCCGAGACCAGCGCTTTTCCGAATAACGGGTTCGAGACGGTAAAGTACCTGGAACCCGGAGAAATAGTCATGCTCAACGAGCGGGGCATGGCGCAGAAAAGACCGGGAGGTAAAAACAACCAGATCTGCGCTTTTCTCTGGATATATACCGGGTTCCCCGCCTCGAGTTATGAAGGCATCAACGTGGAGACCGTGCGCGAGAAATGCGGCAGGTCCCTGGCGCGGAAAGATAAAGACATCGAGGTGGACCTGGTTGCCGGGATACCCGATTCCGGGGTCGCGCACGCGCTGGGATATGCCATGGAGTCCGGAAAACCCTTGAGGAGGCCGCTGGTAAAATACACGCCCGGATACGGCCGGAGCTATACGCCGCCGTCGCAGGGAACGCGCGACCTGATCGCGACCATGAAACTCATCCCCATAAAGGACATAATTGAGGGCAACAGGATCGTCGTATGCGAGGATTCCATAGTAAGAGGGACGCAGTTAAAGAATTTCACGGTGACCAAACTGTGGGAATGCGGGGCCAAAGAGGTTCACGTCAGGCCCGCGTGCCCGCCGCTCATGTTCCCCTGCAAATTCTGTCTGTCCACGCGGAGCATCCATGAACTGGCCGCCCGGAAAGCCATCCGAAGCCTGGAAGGGCACGACATAGAGGACGTGTCGGAATACTGTGACCATGATTCCGGCAAATACCGTAAAATGGTGGAATGGATCGCCCGGGACCTTGACGTAACCACCTTGCGGTATCAGACCATTGACGATATGGTCGAAGCCATCGGCCTGCCCGAAGAAAAGACATGCCGCTACTGCTGGACAGGCAAAAGCCCGTAGTGCCCGGCTTCTACCCAAAAGTAATATTCACTGTTTTATTCAAGGCTTTCATAATACCGGTGAGCGTTGTCAGGGATACATTCTCTTTGCCTTTTTCAATGCGGGAAATCTGCTGTTGAGAAACCCCCATTTTTTTCGCTAATTCCTTCTGGGACAACCCCTGCTCTCTTCTGATCCTTCGTATTTGATCACCTGTCTTTCTGCTTATCTCCTCTATTGCTATCTCTTTCTTCTCCCTAAATCTGATCCCTTCCCCGCGGTATTTTTCCATGAGCTTCTCATACACGGCCTGCCAGAAAATGATCCGTTTATCGCTCCATTTGTTTTTACGCATGTTCTTCTTAATTTTAGGCCAGCTCTTGCAGAACATGATCGGATCAATATATTCCCTGAAAACCTCTTCGGGGTCATTTTTTCGTGTCAAAAGTAATGAGGCAAGTAAAATGAACTTTTTATCCTGAAAGTCCCTGAGGATCTTTTTTGCCCCGCTAAGACTTATTTTTCTGTCCCATAACCAGTCTTTTTTCATATTCTTTCTATATACCTTTGGATGATCTTGTCTATTTCTTCATTAAAATGTTTATCCATGCTTTTATAGTCTATTTTTTCAGTTATATTCAAGCTTAAAAGATCGTCCATCATGGTCATCCTGTCATAAGTGCGGAACCAATTGATCAATCCTTCTTTTACGGTATTATCGGTATATTTTTCCGCGAATCTCGAAAGAGACATAAATGTGCTCGAAAGGAAATAAACATCATAAAAATCTTTTGCTTCTATCCTGCCGCCTAAAAACCGTTCTTTCCCTGTTATGTCCTGAAAAGGGATCATGCCGGCGATAGCATACAGTTTTCTCAGATATATATCCTCTAAAGATAATATTTTTACGCCATCTACTATTTTCGGCCGCTTAATGAGTTTGAAAAGATCCTCGATAAAATCGACTTTCAGGGTATCTCTTTTCGTGAAATATATATTATAGATCCGCACCCTCGCCTTATCCTTTTCCAGCGTTTGTCCAATAAGTTTAATTTCTTTCACTAAAGCGCCTTCCAGATATCTAACGATCTCTTCTATTCTCTTATATGAGAAATGTGGAGTAAAAAAATCCAGATCGACAGATAATCTGTGTTGAAAATAAAACAAAGAGAGTGCGGTGCCGCCGGCAAGATAGAAGTCATCTATCTTGTTCGCCAAAACCCTGAGCACCGTGTCCTGATACCTTGAAATTTTCTCTTTTTTCATTGTAGAACAATTATACAACATATATGTCGTATTGTCAAATAAATTACAACTTATATGTTGTAATTATTGTGCTCAGACTCCGCGGGACTCTATTTACATTGTAAGGTAAGGTTCACGCGAAGCCTTCACGAACCGGCCTGCCTGAAGAAAAGACATGCCGCTACTGCTGGACGGGCCAATGCCCTTAAAAACAGGGTGTTCCCCTGTTTATCCAAGTACCGCTTCCGCCTCTTCCCTGTAAGCGTCCATCACGTAAGGAATGCCTGATACTTTCGCGGCTTCTTCCGTTAAGGACATGAGGTCTTTCCTTGATATGGTATCCAGCCTGAAATTCCTGCTCCCGGCCATGAGCTGCTGAAGCCCGACTTTCAGTTTCTGCGCAAAGCTGTAGATCCCTATCGCGCCGAGGGGGATCTCTTTCATCCTGTTTCCGTATTTCTCGACAAGCTCGTCATAGCATACAAATATCTCTTCCGGGGTCTTGCCGTATCGGGAAACCGTTGAAGGCAGGTCCTTGCCATCGATCCAGTATCCGATATTCTTGCCGACCATGCCCGGGATCATATATGCCCTTCCCATGCAGACCGCCTTCACGTAAGGCGCTCCCATGGCCAGCACCTTGAAGATGTGGTCTTCGGTGGAGAACCCTCCCGCGATCGCGATGTCCGGGACCCGCATCCCTTTCTTCGTTAGTTTTTCACATATCTCATAAGTCATGGACTGGAGATAGAACGTCGGGACCCCCCACTCTTCCATCATCCTCCACGGACTCATCCCGGTTCCGCCCGGAGCCCCGTCTATCGTGAGAAGATCTATCCCGGCCATTGACGAATATTTAACGGCCATGGCAAGTTCCCTCATCGGATACGCGCCGGTCTTCAGGGTTATCCTCTTAAACCCCAGATCCCTGAGACGCTTGATCTCCTGGAAGAAAGCCTCTTCCGTCACGAATCCAAGGCGGGAATGGCGTTCAAATTCCCTGATAGCTCCGGCTTTATAGGCGTTCTGGACCGCCTTGAGCGTCGGATCAGGAGTAACGATATATCCCCTTTTTTTAAGTTCCAGCGCCCTTTCCAGGCTCTTGACCTTGATCTCTCCTCCGATACACTTGGCCCCCTGTCCCCATTTAAGCTCAATGGTCTCCAGGTCGTGTTTCTTTCTTACATATTCCGCGACGCCCAAACGGGTGTCTTCGACGTTCATCTGGACCAGTATCTCTCCGTAGCCCTCATGAAATTTCTTATAGGTTTCTATCCTTCTGTCCATGTCAGGGGCTTTTTTGATCTTTCCCTTTGGGTCCAGTTCCAATTCCGGGTCAATGCCGCAAACATTCTCTCCGCAGACCAGAGTAACGCCGGAAATAGCCGCTCCGATCGCGAAATGCTCCCAGTTCTTTCTGGCTATTTCCGTGGAGCCGAGCGCCCCTGTAAAAGCCGGGACCCTCATCTTTACCTTTTTATCCCATCCGTATCCGGTTTCGGTGTTCACAGCGGGAAAGGTTGCGGTGTCCGGGCCGGCCTCCACGCCTTCGGGAAGCCCTTTGGCGCCCATGGCGTATCCCTGTATGTTAAGATGTGAATAATCCACCGGGTATTCTTTGTCTCCGCCGGCCGAGATCTCGCCGAACGGGCCGGGATAGATCACTTCGCGGCCCCTGAAGGTCGCTTTAAACACTTCGCAATTCCCGCGGCACCCGTCAATACACCGCGTGCATAATCCCGACCCGGGAACAACGCTCCGGGACCTGTTCGCTGTCTGTGTTACGTCGTTAGCATTCGGCTGCTGCAAATTCATCTTTTATCCTCCTGTTTTCTTCCGGCGTGTCTGCCTGTCACGTCAAACCCTTCTCCCAGTCTGCACCACACGCAACTATCCACAAAATCTTCCGACATTGACAGTTGAGACTCGCATTTCCCGCAAAAATATTCCTCGCCTTTTTTCATGGGCCCGTCACACGGAGTAATGGTCATGGGACAGAGATCGATACAGGCATTGCATCTTTTACAGAATTCCGGACGTTCGTCGAACGGAAGGGCGACATGCCGCTGTTCTCCGCGCCCCACAAAACCCAGGGACCTGGACCGCCATATCTCGGTGCAGGCTCTGACGCATCGTCCGCATAAAACGCAATCCTTATTGCGGAAAGGATACCGGACGTCTTTAACGCCGCACTTGAGAGCAATGTCCTGGATGGCGCGTGAATTAGGCGCTTCGGCTACCAGCATCTCGGCGATATTCTTCCTCGCCTTAAGGATCTTGTCCGTATGAGCTAAAATTACCATCCCTTCCTCCGCTTCAAGAGTGCAGGAGGTAGTAACTTTTGACCTGCCTTTTTCAATAACCTCCACGATACACAGACGGCAGACACCCGTGGGGATCACCCCCTGCATGTGACAGAGGTGCGGTATGCATATCCCGTAATCCAGCGCGGCGTCCAATACTGATGTACCTCGAGGCGCCCTTACTTTAGCGCCGTTAATTGTAAGGGTTACATATTCACTCATTTATTCTCCTATGACAGCTTGATCGCGCCGAATTTACACGCTTCCCCGCAAATACCGCATTTCCGGCATTTATCGTCCTCGATCCTGTGAACCTTTCCTTTTTCGCCCGTAATGGCCTCATGGGGACAGGCCGTTAAACAAACGCCGCAGCCCGTGCATTTGTCCCGGTCAATGGAATAATGTATCAATTCCCTGCACACCCCGGCGGGACATTGTTTTTTCTTTATATGTGCTTCGTATTCGGACCGGAAATATTTGATCGTGGATAGCACCGGGTTAGGGGCTGTTTTGCCCAAAGCGCATAATGAAGCCACGGATACGGTTTCAGCCGTGTCTTTCAGGAGTTCCAGTTTTTCTTCCGTTCCCCTGCCTTCCGTGATATCTTTTATTATTTCCAGCATGCGGCTCAGGCCGATCCTGCACGGAACACATTTACCGCATGATTCGTCCAGAAGGAATTCCAGAAAATACCTGGCGACATCGACCATGCAGGTATCCTCGTCCATTACCACCATCCCGCCTGAACCCACCATTGAACCCGCTTCGGCCAACGCCTCGAAATCCACGGGCAGATCAAAGAGTTCCTCGGGAAGACAGCCCCCGGACGGCCCGCCTGTCTGGACCGCCTTTATCTTTTTCCCCGTAGCGGATCCGCCGCCTATATCATATATGATCTCCCGCAGAGTGGTCCCCATGGAGATCTCGACCAACCCGGTATTTCTTATCTGTCCGGTCAGGGCAAAGATCTTTGTTCCCTTGCTCCCGGAGGTGCCTTTTGAGGCGAACCAGGAAGACCCCTTATTGATGATAAAAGGCACATTGGCCCAGGTCTCAACATTATTCAGATTTGTCGGCAGGTCCTTAAACCCTTTGTCCGTCGTATGGATATCCTTTGGCCTGGGCTCACCGACCATGCCTTCCAGAGAGGCCATTAACGCGGTCGACTCGCCGCACACGAACGCGCCGCCGCCTCTGGCTATTTTTATGTCAAACGAAAAATCCGTCCCGAGGATATTCGTTCCCAGGAGCCCCAGCTTCCCGGCCTGCTCGACCGCGATCTTTGAATGTTCCACCGCGAGCGGATATTCATTCCTGACGTATATAAAACCATGCTTCGCGCCGATGGCGAACGCTCCGATAAGCATGCCCTCGATAACGACATGAGGGTTGCCCTCGAGAACACTCCTGTCCATGTAAGCGCCGGGGTCGCCTTCGTCCGCGTTGCAGATAACATACTTGGGTTCACCCTCGGCCTGTCTGCAATACTCCCATTGTCTACCGGCAGGGAACCCGCCGCCGCCCCTGCCCCTGAGCCCGGACCGTTTGATCTCGTCTATCACCTCTTCGGGCTTCATGGATGTCAGGACCTTGACTAACGCGGAATAGCCGCCATTCGCTATATAATCCCCGACCGCGCACGGGTCAACCAGTTTATTCTGGCCCAGTACTGTCCGGTCCTGCGCTTTATAAAAAGGGATCTCCGCCTCACAGGCGATCTTTCTGCCCGAAGAAGGGTCGGTATACATTAACCTTTCTATCAGCCGGTCCTTCTGCAATGTCTCGGCAACGATCTCAGGGATATCCTCGGGCTTGATCCGGCAATAAAAAATATTCCCGGGTTCTATGACCATGAGCGGCCCCTGTTCGCAGAAACCGTGGCAACCGGTAGCCCTGATCTTGATCTTTTCCTTTAATTTCAAACGCTCCAGCTCTTCACGTAACGCTTTTATCACTGAAAGGCATCCTGACGCGCAACATCCGGTGCCTGCGCAGAGAGTAACTGTCCTGCTGTATCCACGGTTTTCTTTTCTCTTTTGCTCGGCCAGTTTTTCCAGATCTTCCATGCAAGCTATGGTTCTCATCTATCACCTGTTTTTTTTGCCTTCTTAGAGAGGGTCCCCTGGATCAAAGCGCGTAATTTCCCGGCGGTCATATGGTCATGATATTTTCCGTCAAGCACCACGACCGGGCCTAAAGCGCACGCGCCGAGGCAGTTTACCGTTTCCACGGTAAAGTCGCCGTCTTCGGTAGTCTCTCCGGGTTTGATGTCAAGCTGGCCGAGGACCTCATCCAGGAACCTGGGCGCTCCTCTCACATGGCACGCGGTCCCCATGCAGACCGTAAGGAGATGCCTGCCGCGCGGCTGAAGCGTAAACGCCTTATAATAATTCGCAACTCTGAATACTTCGATAAGGGGCACTGCCATCTTTTCCGACACACTTCTCAGCGCCTCTTCCGGAAGGTACTTAAAGGCATCCTGGATATCCTGCAGCGCCTCGATCAATTCGCCGGAAGCGCCTTCTCTGCCTTTTAGTATAGTATCGACTCTTTTCGCGTCTGCGGTCGTCATCTTTTTTTTTGCTCCTGGTTCTCATTCTCTGAGACCGCCTAAAAGGACGGTCATGAGTTTTTGATCAAAAAAAAAGACACTCCTCCCTCCGCAGGAAAGAACGTCTTTGTTCCCTGCTGACGCAAACAGCGTGTCAGCCCGGTAATTATCTCGAAGTTCGAACGATTAGTCAAGAAAAAAAGGATTGGACTACATATAAGGAAGGTTGCTTTGTCCCGTCAGAAAAACGTCAATGGAATGCGCGGCCCTGCGGCCCTCTGAGATCGCCCATACGACAAGCGACTGGCCTCGCCTCATGTCTCCGGCGGAAAAGACTTTGCTGACAGAGGTCATGAGCCCTTCGCCGGTCCTGACATTCCCGCGTTCATCCAATTCGACGCCCAGCTCCGTGAGTAGGCCGCCATGTTCGGGACGGATAAAACCCAGAGCGAGAACAACAAGGTCCGCTTCTATCTCAAACCCGCTGCCAGGGATATCTTTCATCACGGGAGGAGCTTTTTCATCTGTCCTGACAAATTCCACGCGTACACATCCGAGTTTGTTAACACGGCCTTTTTCGCCGGCGAATCTCTTTGTCCTGACCGACCATATCCTGTCTCCTCCTTCCTCATGACTGGTCGAGGTTTTCAGAAGCACCGGGTATACCGGCCAGGGTTGATCTTCGGCGCGGCTTTCCGGGGGCTTCGGCAAAAGTTCGATCTGCGTCACGCTCAAAGCGCCCTGCCTGCCGGCGGTCCCAACGCAGTCAGAACCTGTATCTCCTCCCCCGATCACGACGACTTTCCTGCCCCCGGCGTCTATAAGCCGGTCTGCGGGTATTCTCCCGCCGGATATTCTTCTGTTCGACTGCGTCAGATAATCCATGGCGAAATATATGCCTTCCAGACCGCGACCTTCGACTGTGAGATCGCGCGGTACGCGGGAACCTCCGGCGAGGCACACCGCGTCGTATTCCTTCAGTAATGTCCGCGCGTCGTAATCCATGCCCACGTTGACGGATGCCTCGAACTTTATCCCTTCTTCCCTCATCAGGGAGAGACGTCTGTCAATGACCCCTTTCTCAAGCTTGAAATCCGGTATGCCGTAACGGAGAATGCCGCCGATCTTATCGTCCTTTTCATATACGACAACGTTGTGGCCCGCTCTGTTAAGCTGCGCTGCGCAGGCAAGCCCGGCCGGACCTGAACCTATAACAGCGACATTTTTCCCGGTCCGTGTTACGGGCGGCCGGGGTTTTATCATCCCGTTCCTGAACGCGTATTCTATTACGGCGAGTTCGTTCTCGCGTATGGTCACAGGATCGTCATTTATGCCCAGCACGCACGCGTATTCGCAGGTTGCCGGACATACCCTACCCGTAAACTCCGGAAAATCGTTAGTTGCCTGTAATAATTCAAAAGCCTTTTCCCAGTGACCGTCAAACATGAAATCGTTCCATTCGGGGATATAATTCCCGAGAGGACATCCCCAGTGGCAGAAAGGCGTGCCGCAGTCCATACAGCGCGATGCCTGCTCCTTTGACTGTTCGTCTTTACGCATGACCGGGACCTCTCTGTAATCCCTGAGGCGCTCGCGAACCGGTCTGCCTTCCGACGTTTGCCTCCCGACTTTCTGAAAACCCTGAGGATCACCCATCAGACACCTCCAGAAGGTCTAAGCGGGCTTCTACCTTCTTACCTTCCAGAACACGCTTGTATTCCATGGGCATAACTTTGATAAATTTTTTCACTTTTTCGTTAAAAGCGCTTAATACTTTCTCCGCACAAGGACTTCCGGTATATTTGTGGTGGCTATGCACCAGATCATAGACCGTCGTCCTGTCGTCGTCGTTAAGTTCTTCCATCTGCACCATGTCCTTATTGCATCTATCCTTAAATATCCCTTCCTCATCGTAAACATACGCGATACCGCCGGACATGCCAGCGGCAAAATTTCTCCCCGTCCTGCCCAGCACGACGACTCTTCCACCCGTCATATATTCGCATCCATGCTCCCCCACTCCTTCCACAACAGCGTAGAGCCCGGAATTCCTTATACAGAACCTTTCTCCCGCCACCCCTCTGACATAGGCCTCACCGGATATGGCTCCGTAAAAAGCAGTATTCCCTATAATAATATTTTCTTCGGCTTTATAAGCGGCTTTCTTGCCGGGGTATATGACGATCCTGCCGCCGGACATGCCTTTACCCACATAATCATTGGCCATACCCTCGAGTTCAAAGGTTATACCCTTTGCCAGAAACGCCCCGAAACTCTGCCCGGCGACACCCGTGAACCTGCAACGGATGGTATCTTCAGGAAGCCCTTCTTCTCCGTGCGATCGGCATACCTCACCGCTTAACATCGCGCCTGTGGTCCTGTTGGTATTGTTTATGGAAAGCTCGAGCCGCGCGGGTTCCGCTTGTTCTATCGCCGCTCCGGCAAGTTCAATGATCTTTCTGTCAAGCACGTCGTCGATACCGTGGTCCTGCGACATGACACAGCGCGCGGGTGTGCTTTCAGGGACTACGGGTTTATAGAGGATCCGCGCAAAATCAACCCCTTTCGCTTTTTCCGGAACAAGATCCGTATTGACCTCCAGCAGATCTGTCCTGCCGATCATCTCATCGACGCTCCTCACTCCCAGTTCCGCCATGATCCCGCGTAATTCCCGCGCGACAAAACGCATGTAATTTACCACATACTCGGGCCTGCCCCGGAATCTTTTCTCGAGCATCTCGTCCTGTGTGGCCACTCCGAGGGAACAGTTGTTAAGGTGGCAGTGTCTGAGCATCACACAGCCCAGCGTGACCAGGACAGAAGTGGAGAACCCGTACTCCTCAGCCCCGAGGAAAGCCGCTATGGCCACGTCCCTGCCCGTGCGCATCTGCCCGTCAGTCTGCAGGCGCACCCTGCCCCGAAGATCGTTCAACACAAGCGTCTGATGTGTTTCTGAAAGGCCCAGCTCCCATGGAAGCCCCGCGTGCCTGATCGAGCTTCTGGGAGACGCTCCTGTCCCTCCGTCCCCCCCTGATATAAGTATCATGTCAGCGTGTCCCTTGGCGACTCCTGCGGCGACAGTCCCCACGCCTGTCTCAGATACCAGTTTAACGCTTATACGGGCGCGCGGATTAACGTTTTTCAGGTCAAAAATAAGCTGCGCGAGGTCCTCTATCGAATAAATATCATGATGAGGCGGAGGCGAGATCAATGTTACCCCCGGGGTCGTATAGCGCGTGCGCGCGATTATAGCGCTTACCTTGTGGCCGGGAAGCTGGCCGCCTTCGCCCGGTTTCGCGCCCTGGGCTATCTTTATCTGAATTTCATCGGCGTTGACAAGATAGTTCGTGGTCACGCCGAACCTTCCCGAAGCGACCTGTTTTACCGCGCTCCGCGCGGAGTCATGGTTCGGGAGCGCGGCAAAACGCGCCGGATCCTCGCCGCCTTCACCTGTATTGGACCTCGCCCCGAGCCGGTTCATCGCGATAGCTATTGATTCATGCGCGCTTTTACTTATGGACCCGAAACTCATGGCGCCGGTGGCGAACCGTTTGACGATCTCCTCGACCGGTTCGACCTCTTCAAGCGGCACGGGGTCTGTTTTCCTGAATTTAAGTAAACTCCGTAACGTCGCGGGGTTTCCCGTTTGATCGTTGATGAGCCGCGCGAATTCTTTATACCGTTCGTAATCCCCTTTTCTGACAGAATCCTGGAGCGCGGCAATGCTTTCGGGCCGCCACAAATGGAACTCACCGTCCCGTTTCCACTGGTATATACCGCCCGTGGCCAGACCGGGTTTCTCCCGGTTCTTGTTCTCAGGATACGCTTCTTTGTGCCTGGAAACCGTCTCTTTTGCGATCACGTCCAGGCCCGCGCCGCCGATCCTGGATACCGTTCCGGTAAAATACCTTTTAACAACGTCTTCGTTCAGCCCAAGGGCCTCGAATATCTGGGCCCCCCTGTAACTCCGCAGAGTCGATATACCCATTTTCGAAAGTATCTTCAAGATCCCTTTATCCACGGCTTTTTTGTAATTTTTCAGAGCTGTTTCAGTATCCAGCCGCACCTGTCCCTCTTTTACATGATACTCGACCGCTTTATAAGCAAGATACGGATTCACGCAGTCCGCGCCATAGCCGAATAAAAGAGCGAAATGGTGTACTTCTCGGGGTTCCGCGCTTTCAACCATTATGCCTATCTGCGTCCGCATCCCGTTCCTCACAAGATGATGGTGCACCGCGCTTGTGGCCAGAAGAACGGGCAGGGCCGCGAGTTTATCATTTACGCCGCGGTCGCTCAGGATTATAAAAGTATATCCCTGCTGTATCGCGGAAACAGAGTCTTCACATACTCTATCCAGTGTTTTAATGAACTCCTCCTTGTCGGAGACACTGAAAAGCAGGGAAATGGTCTTTGTGTTAAACCCGTTTTCATCGATAGCGCGGATCTTTTCAAGCTGTTCATCACAAAGGATCGGGTTCTTTATCTTTAACTTACGGGAATGCCGGGGAGTTTCATCCAGGACATTTCTCTGAGCGCCGGCATAACTTTCAACACTCATGACCATCTCTTCCCTGATGGGGTCAATAGCGGGGTTTGTGACCTGCGCGAACAGCTGCTTGAAATAATTATAAAGCAACTGGGGTTTTTTGGACAGAAAAGCATGAGGCATGTCATTGCCCATTGACCCGGTCGGTTCTGTCCCGTGTTCAGCCATGGGACCGATGATCATTTTCAGGTCCTCACGGGAATAACCGAACGCTTTCAAATAAGTAAAAATATCCGGTATTCCCGGGGAATCTTTCCCCGCGTCAGGAAGACCATCGAGTTCAACCATGTTCTCTTTGTTCCACATGCCGTAAGGGCGGCGGGTGGAAACTTCTTTTTTTATCTCGGTGTCATCGACAATGCGGCCGGTCCCGGTATCGATCAAAAACATTTTGCCCGGCTCCAGTCTTCCGGAAAGCCTGATATCGGACGGATCGATATTCAGCACCCCGGCCTCAGAAGCCATTACGACAAAGCCCTTTTTGGTTACAATGTAACGCGCAGGACGAAGGCCGTTCCTGTCCAGCACAGCCCCTATGCTCCTTCCATCAGTGAAAGCTATGGCCGCGGGGCCGTCCCAGGGTTCCATGAAACAGGCATGGTATTTATAAAAATCCCGGACCTCCTCGTCCAGGAGTCTGTCGTGTTCCCAGGCGCCGGGTATAAGCATCATCATCGCGTGCGGAAGTGATCTGCCCGAGAGGACCAGAAGCTCGAAAACATTGTCGATTATAGCGGAATCGCTGCCACCTTCGACGATAACGGGTTTGATCTTCCGTATGTCATCGCCGAAAAGCCTGCTTTCCAGCAGCCTTTCCCGCGCGCGGAACCAGTTAATATTCCCCCTTAAAGTATTGATCTCCCCGTTATGCGCGAGAAATCGGAACGGCTGGGCCAGGTCCCAGGTTGGGAACGTATTGGTGCTGTATCGCGAATGTACCATCGCGAGCGCGCTTTTTATCCCCTTGTCCCGGAGATCAGGATAATATTGCTTCACCTGGCCCGGCATTAACAGCCCCTTGTAACTGACCGTCCTTGACGAAACACTGGTGATATAGAAAAAACTCTTCTGTCGGATCCTCGAAGAACGGACCGTATTCTCCACCCTCTTCCTGATAACATAAAGTTTACGTTCGAAAACAAGCTGCTCGTCGATCCCTTTGTCCCGGGCGATGAAGATCTGTTTTATCACAGGCTGCGTGTCTCTTGCGCCTTTACCTATGATCGAATCGTCTACCGGCACTGCGCGCCACCCGAGCAAAAACTGTCCCTCTTCTCTGATCACGCGCCCAAAAGTATCTTCACAGAACCGGCGTTCCCCGGCATCAGCCGGCAGGAACACGAGTCCCGTGCCATATCTGCCGGAAGGGGGCAGGTCAATACCTGTATCAGCGCATACGCGGAGATAGAACTCATGCGGTATCTGGAACAGTATCCCGGCGCCGTCGCCCGTCTTTGGATCAGCGCCGACCGCGCCGCGGTGGCTCAGGTTTTCAAGGACCTCTATAGCTTTCCTTATTATTTCATTGGATTTTTTACCCTTTACATCGCAGACAAACCCCACGCCGCAGCTGTCGTGTTCGAACCGCGGATCATAAAGGCCCTGTTTTTCCGGTAAACCATTGTTCTTCATTTCGCGCACCTGTTATATCAGATCCCGAACTCACCCGTCCCCGGATACCGCCGCCTGAAAAACAAAAAAAGCCCTTCAAAGCTTGTTCTTAGCTTCAAAAGGGCTTCTTTGCCTTTACCGGTCCTGCGCCGTCCCTGGAGCTGCTTCATCCCCCTTGGGAGGCGAAGCATAAAAAAACCCCTGGAACTGCACAGTATCCAGGGGCCTCATTGCCTAACACTATTAAGTTTATCACTTCCTGCCCGATTTGTCAACATTATACAGAATTATGTAGCTTTATCGGGTTATTTGATTTACCCCATCGAACCCATTGTGGCAAGGCTGAAAATCTCTTTAAAATGGATCCGCGGCGATTTCCCGCGGCACATAAACATTGTGGACCCAACGGTCTCGAACTTATGTCTGGCCAGGATCCTCGCCGCCTTTTCATTTACTGCCGGAACATCTAAAAGGATCTTACTTCCAGGCCTTAGTCCGGATAATCCGGAAATGAGCAGTTTTTCCGCTATCTCTTCGTCCCCGCCTTTTACTTCCCACGGTCCGATAGTGATACTGTCCCCCGTATTACCGTACATTAAAAATCCGGGAAGCCCGAAATATGACCGAGAATGGCGCAATGATGAAAGTCGCGAAATAAGGGCAAACCTTTCATCCCCCCATATGCGCGCGTCCAGCTCGATAAAGCTCAGAATGTCGGACATGGCTTCCCGGGGATTTTCCGTATCCCCGGCGGGTTTCACCGCTTTACCCTGCCATCGATCCACCGATATAACGTCCTTGAAATCGAATTTTTTGTACAATTTTCTTGCGTCATCCGCAGCATTCACATAGATCTGTTTCTTCTTTTTGTCCAGATATTCGATCGCCTGCGATAGAAGTCTCCTGCCGATGCCTCTCCCTCGATACTCTTTAGAAACAATAAAGTTGCCTACCCAGGCGCTTTCGGCATGGCAGAACGTCATAATGGAACCGAGGATCCGTCCGTCCATCGCACAGATGAAACAGCCAAATGGATTAAACTCTATAAAGATCCGGAACTCGGTTATGTCGGATACCCATCCCTCCCCGGACGCCATGCGCAAAACAGCCGGCAGGTCGCTTTCCACCATATGCCTGATCCGCATTTTTATCGCTCCCGCTCTTCAGGAAAGGCGAATACCTCCATCTGAACACCCGGGGTTAAAATATCGCCTCGTCACCTCTCTGGCCCGTCCTTATCCGGATACATTCATCCATCGGCGAAACAATGATCTTGCCGTCACCTAATTCACCCGTGCGGCAGGTATCAATAACCGCTGCGGCCAGCTCCTGCACCTGTTCATCAGCGGCATATATTTCAACCTTGGTCTTGGGCAGGAACAGATAAGCATCCGGCCGTGTAGCCTCGCTTCCGAATCCTTTGACTTCGGTAATGGTCATCCCCCCGACACCGGCCAGTCTCAAGGCCTCTTTCAGTCCTTTCAGCATCTCTGAACGGATTATGCATTCGATCTTTTTCATCTTCATTCCTCCCATGAATGACAAAGGCGTCCTCTCTCCGCTCTCTGGACAAGAGGACACCTTTCCTCTCCCCGGCTTTTATCTTATTCTTAGCCGATCGCCGCGGATCCTTTTTCACCGGTTCTTATCCTTACGCATTCCGGAAGGTCCAGGACAAAGATCTTTCCGTCGCCAATCTTGCCTGTCCTCGCGCCGTTTATGATCGCCTCTATTGCCGGCTGGACAAAATCCTCGTTTACCGCGACCTCCAGTCTTATCTTCTTTAGAAGATTCACTTCCGTGACCACCCCGCGATAGGTTTCGGAAAAACCTTTCTGCTGTCCGCAGCCCAGGGCATTGGTAACTGTCATCTTGTAAACTTCAGCGTCATAAAGCGCTTTCTTCACGTCCGGCAGCTTGTGCGGTTGAATCATCGCGATTACAAGCTTCATCGTATCCCTCCTTTTTGAAACGCAGATTCCCGCAGGTGTTACCGGTATATCCGCGTATATCCGCGTCTGTATTACTGCGTGGTAAATATCTGGAATCCGGCATACGCCTCCATGCCGTGCTCACCGATATCCAGTCCTTTTAACTGCTCTTCATCGGAAGCCCTGAGCCCCACGGTCTTTTTGATAACGTGAAAAAGGAGCAGGGCCGTGCCGAACACCCAGGCGAATACCGACACCACGCCTAATAACTGTGTGAAAAACTGCGATAATCCGCCTCCAAAGAAGAGCCCGTTGACAGCCCCGATTCCGCTGGCCTCTCCATACACTGCTTCGGCAAAAAGGCCCACGGAAAGCGTTCCGAACGCGCCGCAAACCCCGTGAACCGATATCGCGCCCACAGGATCGTCAATATGAAACACTTTGTCCAGAAGCTCGACACTGAGAACGACGATTACCCCCGCTATGGCACCGATGATAACGGCGCTCAAAGGAGAAACGCTCGCACAGGGCGCGGTTATAGCCACAAGCCCGGCCAGAGCGCCGTTCAAAGCCATGCTGGTATCCGGTTTCCCGAACCTTGCCCAGGCCGTGAACATGGCAGTAATGGCTGCCGCCGCCGCCGCCAGATTGGTGGTCACCGCGATGACGGCAATGCTCAGATTCGTGCCGGACGTAGTGCTGCCCGCGTTAAAGCCAAACCATCCAAACCAGAGGATAAACACGCCTAAAGCGGCTAAAGGTATATTATGCCCGGGTATAGCGTTGGAGCTTCCGTTCTTATTATATTTTCCCAGCCTCGGCCCGAGGACTATCGCGCCTGCCAGGCCTGCCCATCCGCCGACGGAGTGGACCACCGTGGAACCGGCAAAGTCCACCATGCCCTTACCCGCAAGCCATCCGCCTCCCCAGATCCAGTGGCCCACTATGGGATAGATCAAAGCGCAGATAAAGAACGAGTAGATCAGATACGCGGGAAACTTTGTCCTTTCAGCCATTGCCCCGGAAACGATCGTCGCCGCTGTGGCAGCGAAGACCACCTGGAACATCCAGTAAGCGAACTGCCACAATCCGTCACCCGTAGAAGCATTCGCGCTGCTTAAGAAAAATCCGTTCGTTCCAAAAAGACCCAGAGCGCTTGCTCCGAACATTATGCCGAACCCGACCAGCCAGAAAGCGATCGACCCTATACAGAAATCCATAAGATTCTTCATCAGGATGTTGGCCGCGTTCTTCGCCCTTGTAAAACCGGTCTCGACCATCGCGAACCCGGGCTGCATAAAGAATACAAGGAATGCCGCCACCAGCGTCCACACAGTATCTATCGCCACTGCGTTACTCGCGGCAGTCGGTTCATCCCCCCATGCCGCGGCCGAGGTCCCGACCGCCAGCAAGGGGAGTATTTTTAATGTCTTTTTCAACAACCCCATTAGATCCTCCTTTCATTGGACCATTCACGCTCAATACGCGAAACCTATGGAAACTCCTCCGTAAAATTCATTGCTTTGCGCGTCATTATAGGTGTCCCTGTCCAGCACGACCGAATACGCGACGCTCGGTGTGACCGTAAAATAAGTGAAGAACGGGATAGTGACGTCACCGGAAAAAACCATGTCGCTCCACCCGGACCTGTCCGTCCACTGTTCGTCATTATACGCGGCTGTCATGCCAAGCCCCGCGGAAATGCCTCCGTCAAACTCGAACGTGTGCCCTATGCCGGCCGTATAATAACAGCCATGGCCTGTGTCAACATCCCAGTACCAGGTGAAAGACGGCTGCAGAAGGATATCATAGGCGCACCCCAGATAGACCTCGTGCGTATCAAACCCCTCGCTGTCCCAGTCCACATTCGGAAAAGTATAATATGTATAACCCGCGGAAAGGCTCAAGGGATCCAGAACTCCCATACTCCCCATATCCAGTTTTTCCGCCATTTCACCGACATTAAAGGTGTAGTCTATCGTATAGTCCAGTTCGGTCAGTTCATCTCCCGTCCCCGTATCATAACTTCCCCAGATATCCAGGGTAAGGCCACATTTGGACATGGAAAGATCAGGCTGCATCACCGGGTCATCCCCGAGATTCTGCCCTCTCCAGATATACTTTGTAAGAAACGTGGTGCTGAAAGAAATATCCGGAGCCCATTCCGGCTTTTCCGGCAGCCATTCCCCGTTAAGATCCAGCGCATAAGAAGCGCCGGGGCCCGCGGAAACAACGACAGCCATAACTGCCGTCAAGACCGCCGAAACGATCGTCCTTTTTGTCCTGCCCATTTTCCCCTCCTTTTCTTTTTACCGATCCTTTCAAAAACTTTCGTCCGGATCTCTCCTAGTCCTTTGGCCATTAAGACAAAAAGGCGCCTTATGATCCTTCTCAGGATTTTAAGACGCCTGCGTCAAAAACAGCGGCATTTCTTTCAGGACCGCTTTTCTTTTTTCACATCACTGTGTTCCAATACTACAAGTAAAGATCTTCGTCTTTTGGTAACCCCCTGCCGCCGATCAAATAAGCTCTTCCCTGAGCGCCGTGCATTTCTGCCGGATCCTGCTCCCGGTCTTTACGACCATGACATGGGAGACCCCGATCTTTTCGCCTATCTCTCTTGTGGTAAAGCCTTCCAGCTGATAGTAAAAAATATTCTTTTCCCTTTCCGTAAACCGTTCCTCGGACTCGTCCAGGAGCAGATAAATTTCCACGGATTCGGTTTCCGCAATATAGGCGCCGGAGGCGATGGTATCTTCGATAGTAAGGCCGTTTTCATCGATCACGCTGTAAATGCTGACCGAATTGTTATCGACGCTTTTGCATAACTTCCGGATATAATTCTTCAGGAAATAATAACACCCCTGGAGGATGTAACTGTCCGTCTTTTCCCTCAGTCCGCCCTGCTGGAACTGCATCCAGAGATGCAGAATAGCTTCCTGGTAAAAATCATTCTCATCGCAGTACGAATATCTCCTGTTAACTTTTCTTGATATGGCCTTTATTTTAGGCGACAGCCTGTCTACCAGATTTTCATATTCCATGCGGCTCCCCCTCCCCTTGAAAAAAAACGCCCTTTTCAAGCTTTCAATGCTTAAAAAGGGCGTCTGTGCCTTAATGTCGCGCTCGCTTCACCGGGCGCTGAATAAGAACCCGTTTTACGGCTCGGGCGTCATCGTCCTTTGTAACAGCCTCTGTCCCGGGTATATTCTGTTTATCCTTTTTTGCCGCTGATCTCGGAAGAAAGTATTATGGCCTCGGCGATCTCTTTCATTGAGATACGCTTGTCCATGCTGGCTTTTCTTATCAGTTTATACGCTTCCTCTTCCGACAGATCCTGTTCTTTCATCAGCATGCCTTTCGCCTTTTCCACCTTTTTCCTGGTCTCGAGTTCTTCCTGTATCACTTTTGTCTGCACAAGCAGTTCCGTGTTCTTAATGGCCACTGCGGCCTGGTCCGCCACAATGCTTAAAAGTTCGATCTCGCTCTTCGTGAACTTATGCTCATTGACCGTATATGTGTTTATAACTCCCATGACCCTGTCTTTCTCGATCATCGGGACGCTGAGCATTGAGACCAGGTTCTCTTTTTCCGCAAGGGTCTTTTCTTTATACCGTTTGTCTTTCAGGACGTCGGGAATAACCACCGGCTTCTTCTCCTGCGCGGCCATTCCGACGATGCCTTCCCCCACTTTTAACGTTCTCTCCTTCAGATATTCCCTGCTCATCGCCTGCGTCGCCCTTATCCTGAGTTCACCGGTCTCTGTGTCCAGTAGCCACAGAGAACATATCTTGGCGTTCATGACATTGGCGGTCAAATTCACGATGAGCTTCAGGATATCCTCCAGGTAAAGATCAGAGGTTATGGCCCTGCTTATCCTGTTCAACGTTTCCAGATAATCTTTTCCGGATCTCTTACTGCTCATAGCACTCATAGTACGGGTAAATACGTCGCTATTTCGTATCCATGCACCCTTTGGCGATACTCATCCCACTCTATCTTCTTGCTCTTGAGAAGGTTGTTGAATATATGGTCGCCCAGGGTGTCTTTTAACAACCGGCTCCCTTCCGCGATCTCGATCGCCTCGATCAGGCTTCCGGGAAGGCATCCCACGCCCAGTTCGCTCAATTCTTCCGGCGCAAGATGATAAACGTCCCTTTCCATCGGTTCAGCAAGAGAACTTTTCTCTTCCATCCCCTTAAAACCAGCGGCGAGCATGCACGCGAAAGCAAGGTACGGGTTGCAGGCCGGGTCGGGCGAGCGGAATTCAATCCTTGTAGCCTTTTCCTTGCCCGGCTTATACATCGGCACCCTTACCAGGGAACTCCTGTTGCGCTGCGCCCAGCATATATAAACAGGCGCTTCATACCCCGGCACCAGACGCTTGTATGAGTTCACCCACTGGTTGCACACGAACGTTATCTCCGGCGCATGTTTCAATATCCCGGCAATATACTTTTGGGCCGTCTCGGAAAGGT
>DAOVKF010000150.1 GCA_030631915.1 Candidatus Omnitrophota bacterium | reverse complement strand
CAGCATCAGCCACATAGCCTCAACATACTCCGGGGCGTATCCCCAGTCGCGTTTCGCGTCTAAATTTCCCAGATAAAGATTCCGTTGTTTCCCCGCAAGGATGTTCGCGACCGCGCGGGTAATCTTTCTTGTAACAAAGGTCTCTCCCCTGCGCGGGCTTTCATGGTTGAAAAGTATCCCGTTACACGCGAAAAGGCCGTACCCTTCTCTATAGTTTTTAGTCATCCAGTAAGAATACAATTTAGCGCAGGCATACGGGCTTCTCGGCATGAACGCTGTTGTTTCGTTTTGAGGAGGAGCAGCTCCTCCGAACATTTCAGAAGAAGAAGCCTGGTAAAATCTCGCCTTGATATTGCTTCTCCTTATTGCTTCTAATATCCTGGTGGTTCCTAAAGCGTCAATATCACTGGTGTATTCGGGCATATCAAAACTCACACGGACATGGCTTTGCGCCCCAAGGTGATAAACCTCATCCGGTTGTATGTTATATATCAAACCTGTGATCTGCCCTGAATCGGAAAGGTCTCCATAATGCAGAAATAAATGTGTACTCGGGATATGCGGGTCGGCGTAAATATGATCTACTCTATGTGTATTAAAGGTACTTGCTCTTCGTATAATGCCATGGACTTCATAACCTTTTGAAAGTAGAAACTCGGCTAAATATGAGCCGTCCTGGCCTGTTATGCCTGTTATTAAAGCTTTCTTCATGTCTTTTTCTCCTGCCTCCCAACTCCTGACTCCCAACTTTTAGATCCATTCGTAGATAAGCCGCGGGATGGCGTAGGTGCGGTTGTTCAGGACCGCGCCGAGCATGTTTGCGCCTTTATTTTCAAGCGGTTTTATCGCGGAGCTTACTACCTGTCTTCTGGCCCTGCCTTCGTCTATCACCAGGACCACGCCGTCGGTATAATCGGATGTCATTATCGCGTCCTGGAAATCCTTGAGGTACGCCGAGTCAATGAGTATGACGTCATATTTTTCTCTTGCTTCTTTCATCATGGACGCCATCCTCGGGGTGTCCAGGAGTGTCATGGGATTAAACCCGCTGTTACCGGAGGTGATGACTGAAAGGCCGTCATCCAGGGTCCTGATACATTCATTAAAACCGGCTTCGCCGGCGAGTATGTCTGAGAGTCCTTTGTCATCGGACAGTTTAAGCAGCTTGTGCATGTTAGAACCCCTCAGGTTCGCGTCTATGACAAGGACTTTATGGCCGAGCTTGTTCGCCAGGTAACGGCCGATGTTCGCCACAACGGCTGTCGTGCCTTCGCGGGCAAGGGACGAAGTGAAAAGGATCGACCGTATGTTCTTGTTCTTTATCAGGAGAAATACCTGGTCGGAAAGGCTGCGAAACGCTTTTACATACGCGGAATTGCTCTTGAAATCCGGGGATACCACTTTATCGCGGAGTTTTTTCCTGGGTATTGAGCCCAGATACGGGAAGTCAAGGTATCTTTCCATGTCAAGCGGTGATTTAAAGGTCTGGTCCATGTATTCAAAGACAAAGGCCAGCATAACGCCCAGGAAAGGCGCCATGAAAAGAGCGAGGATGAACGTGACAAACTCCGGCGGACCTGCTTGTTCAAGAGGTATCTGCGCCTGTTCCATTATCTTTACGCTTGCCGGGCCTATGGCTTCAATGTCTGAAACAGGCCCTGCGGTAAGGCCTTTTTTCATCTCTTCTATGGTGTCTCTCAGCTGTTTTACCGCCAGGTGTTTGTCACCGTATTTGAGCTGGAGTTCGGCTAATTGCTGTTCAAGGTCGAATATCACGTATGACCTTGAGACAACGTTGGCGATTATTGCCGCGCCTACGGGGCTGTAGTCTTTAGCGCTTATTGTGAAAAGGCTGGTGTCTCTTATGGGCTCGACTTTTATGCTTTTTCTTAGCCTCTCAACAGCGCTGCGGAACAGTATGGCTGTCTGCTGTTCGTTCGTATATTGAGAGAGCTTTTCCGCGAGTTTTTTTGTGGAACGATCAACAAGTCTCGCCTTGAGGGATGAGCAGTACCTTTTCTCGTAATTGAGCGGCTGTTCGTAGAGTT
This sequence comes from Candidatus Omnitrophota bacterium, assembly GCA_030631915.1. Lineage (GTDB taxonomy): Bacteria > Omnitrophota > Gorgyraeia > Tantalellales > Tantalellaceae > DAOVKF01. The sequence goes on along the minus strand of DAOVKF010000150.1, from coordinate 1,213 downwards.
TCATGGCCATGACAGCGCGTTCTATGACAGGGTTGGATTTCACTATTTCGCTCTGGGTCAGGGCTATGTCGATTTGCCTCATGCCTATGATATCCCTGTAGTAAGGGGACTCGACCTGTTTCTCGGCTGAGATGAGCATTTTTACCCGGGCTTCGTAGAGCGGGGTTTTGAGTTTGAGGCCGATGAAGACTGTCGCCATTACTGTTATGAAGCAGGTGATTATGACCGCTTTGTGGCGGAAAAGGACTCGTGCGTAGTCACGCAGGGTTGTTGTATTTTGGGATTGGGTTTGTTCCATTATTGCTTATCTCCTTTTTTTATAAGTTTTGGCCCACGGCCTCTCGGGCTATGGCTCAAAACAGGCCTTCGGAGACTACGATGACGTCGCCGGGTTCGATCATGAGGTCCGCGTCTGAGTCGCCGTTCATCACGTTTTTCATGTTGATGTTCAACGCGTCGTAACCCGGGCCGGATGTTCTGGCGCGGAGCACTTTTACCCTGCTGGAAGAGCCGAACCTGGTGAAGCCGCCTGCCATTGATACGGCTTTCAGGATGCTCGTGTCGTCTTCCAGAAAGTACGCGCCGGGTTTTATTACCTCTCCGTAAACAAAGAACCTTCTGCTTCTTGATTCAAGGAGCGAGACCGAGACGACCGGGTATTTCATGTATCCGTCGGCCAGTCTGTTCTGTATCTCCTCCTGGATCGCTGAGAGCACGTTTCCCTTGACCGCTACTGTGCCTATGTAAGGGAAGGTTATGGCCCCGTCAGGCGCCACTGTGGAGGTAAGGGACAGTTCTTCGGGCTGAAGCACGCTTATGTTGAGCACGTCGCCTATGCCTATGGTGTATTCTTTTGACGCTGTTTCTTCGGCGCGGGCGGCTGCCGGGTTCAGGAGAACAGCGGTTATTAGTGATAATAGTAGAATAGATTTGTTCACTTTTTCCCTCCTTGTCAGCTTATAGTTGGGAGTCAGACGCTAGAAAGTGGCTGTGAGGCCTAAATATATTACGTTTCTGGTGTATTCTCTTGTTTTTAACGTGGAATCTGTCATTGAGAACCTGTATGTCAAAGAGGCTTTTATGTTTTTCATAAGCTCGTAAGTAAACGCGGTGCTCGCGCCCCATAGTTTGTCAGTCGTGCCGGAGAGGATATATTCGCCGTTACCGTAAAACGCTGAAAATGAAGAGTTCAGCCTTTCCAATAGCTGTCTTT
>DAOVKF010000145.1 GCA_030631915.1 Candidatus Omnitrophota bacterium | reverse complement strand
CCTGTTTTTCGCTCTTACGCCGCATTGACCTGGCGCGCCTTGAAAATAATTCCGCTATATCAACGGCCAGCCGGGCTTTCATGGCTTTTGCCTCTTCTGTCTTATCAGTGGCATGGACGAACCTGTCGGCCAGTTCATGGGAGACCTGTTGTAACGGCCTGTCTTTTTGCGCCGCGAAAACATTGACAGTGCCTTCCGCTTCCAGAAAACGCACTTTTTCTAAGCGGACAGCATCGGTATCATTCTGCTGTATAAACCTGATAAGCGCCAGAGCCATCCCGGCTTTCCCCTGTCCGATCAGTTTCCCGGCCACAATGACCGCACGATTGAAAAATATGTCCCTGATGTCTCCCCCGATCTCCGGGTATACTTGTCCCGCGTTTTTCAATATCCCGTGCGCAAAATCCCTTGACCATGCTCCACGAGCGTCATCGTGCAGAGTGCTGTACCTGAACCATTCCTCAAATATTCGCGACAGGGCCTTCTTGCTTTTCTGTGACCCGCCTGACAGTTCCCTCGCGAACCTGGCCTGCACCCGCTCTCTTTTATTCCCGTCAGGGTCGGTTCGGCCGTCCCACTTCGCGTATTCGCTCAGGTACCCTGTTCTTAAAAAATAATCCAGCAGAGCGTCCACAATGGTATTGATATCCCCGATCCCGGTTTTCGTCTTTTCCGCTTTGTCTTTTATTTTTTCGTCTTTTTCCGCGGCCCGGTCCAGGAGGGAAAGCGCCTCCTCGAATTCGCCCTGCCGGCTCCTGTCTTCCGCACTTTTTAACAGCTGTTCCGCGTCCTGCTCAGACAGCGGTTCCCGGCCAAGCCTGTCAAGCGCGTCTCTGGCCTGGGTGTTTTCCGGATCAAACCTGCGCGCCTGCCTGAAAGCCTGTTTCGCCCTGTCATAAGAGCGCTCGGCGGAATATGTTTGTCCTTTGTCCAGCCAGTACCGCATGTCTGACGCGTGCAGGTCCCCGGCCGAGGCCCTGAGCCGGGAAAGACTTGCGCGGAAACCATTCCATTCCCTGGCGCGTTTCCCAAGGCTCATCCGTTCAAAACGCTTTATCAGGAGGCCTGCCAGTTCATCCATGTCAGCGATCAACCGGGCCCTTATGTCCTTCTTCCGGTCTTTATCAGCGGCTGTTTCAAGCGCCCTCCGAAGCTTATCTATCTCCCACTGAAGTTTCTTCTCCCGTGTCCGGAAAAACCTGTTCAACCTCTCCCGCCGCGTGCCTTTATCATTCTCATGCGCCTTTGCCAGGCTGTCCCTTATACCGGCGTTCTCCTTAAGCGATGCATCCATGGACACGGCCTGCTCATAATCCTTTACGGCTTTCCCGTATTTTTTCTTTTTCATGTTTTCATTGCCCTGTCTCACGAATTCAGCGGCAGTCTGCCGCGCGATTTTCCTGGCGCGTCTTTTATATATCCACCTGTCTATTATGCGATTGAACCCGCATGTCCTGGCAAGCCCGATCCACACAATATCCATGCTCTCCAGAGCCCTGTCCGACTTGATCGCTTCCATGATATGGTCCCGCGCTTTTTTGCCTTTGCCTTCCAGGAGGCCTGTGACAAAGGCGGCTCTTGCTCTAAGGCCTGCATCCGCCGGGTCCAGCAAGCTTTCAATGGCGCTCCGAAGGCCTTGAAGGTTTTTGAGGACAGCCATGTCCCTGGATATCCTGTCCAGGACCGCGTGTAAAAGCGCTGTCTTCATGGCGTCACTCAGCCTGGTATCGGCCAGTATTCCCTCCATAAAAGCAATATCCTCTTTATCGACTTTGTCTAACGCCGCTTCAAACACCAGACGCCCTGCTTCCGTGTCTTGGGCAAGCGCAGACAGTCGTTGAAAAACAATGAACGCGTCACTCTTGACCGCTTCTCTTTCTTCCTTTCCAAGTTCAAAGACATCAGCGCTTTGCACAGCCTTCAGGAGTTCCCTGAACCCGCTTAACGCGTGCCCGGCCAGACGCCTGTCCTTATATCTTGCATCCAGTCCGGAAATCAGGCCGGCGGATTTTTTAAAATGCCCCATGGCTTTTCCTAACCTGTCCCTTGCCCCTGTTTTAAGAAGCAGGCCGGCGTGAAGGATGTACGCGTTTATCATGAGAGCCCTGTGCGCGGGATCGGGTGTGGGGAACGGATCGCCTGTTATTTTTTCTGCGAATCCTGCGGCTTTTTCAAGATCGCCTTTCTTATCATAGTGTTCGGCAAGAGCGAGATAGAGCGGATGGGTGATATTCCGGTCAGACTTTCGGGTGTCATCAAGCAATTCGTGAAACGCCTCAAAAAACTCCACTGCTTCACCGGCCGGTTTGCCCCTCGCGTTCCCGATGACCTGATTAAAGACTTTTTTATCGCTGACAAGCTTATTAAAATTTTCCATTTTCGATCCCAGGGATATTTTCCTTCTCTGCAACTCTTCCTCATCGAGTTTCAGGTCAGCTGACGCGAACACGTAATAAGGCCGCTTCTTATCGGGATCCGCGAGGGCCTGTATCGCTTCTTCAAAAGCCGCCCTGTCTTCCTTTATTCTTCCCTGAAGTCTGTTAATGCTGACCCTGGAGCTGATAACAGCATTGAGATCCTCCGCTCCGGCCTCGACTGTGTCTATTTTCTCAAGCACTTTGTCGATCTCCTGTTTCAGGGCCTTTGCTTCCATCTGGGACTTAACGTGTCTCGATTTCGCGACATCGCCCATATCCTCGTAAATATTCAGCAATGTCTCGTAAATATTGCCCGTTGTCCCCTGATACACGATACCGGTTTTATAAAGCGCCGGATCTGTTTCGATCGCTTTTTCCAGATGTCCGGCGATCTGGGAGGGATCCGCGTGCTTGTTTATAAGCGCGAGAGCCATGCCAAGACGCGCTTTCGCGTTTCCGGCATCCAGTTCAATGGCCCGGTCGTAATTATCAAGCGCGGCGTTGCTGTCACCTCTATCCGTTGCTTCATCCCCTTTGGCCGCGTGTATCCCGGCAAGCAGCTTTGAATGTTCTGCCGGCAGGGCCTTGTTGTTCTTTCCGGCAACACGTTCAACCTCTTCCAGGGCTTTTTTCGCGGCTTGTCTCCTCTTCTCTTTCTCGGTTTTATCAGGTTCTTCTTCAAACTGTTCCATGGCCAGCCGGGCGTTCTCCGCGTAAAGCTCCACGATCCGCGCGCCCGCATCCGGGAAAAACCTTCCGATAAACCGCCGCTCCCCGAACATCCGGAAACGTCCCTGTTTTTTCTCAAACTGTTCGATCTCCCTCTTGTTGATATCTATCAGGTTCTGATCAACCTCAACAGCCTGTCCCGGGTCCATGTCTTTCGCGGCCGCTAAACTCTCTCTCCGTCTCTTCGTCTCATTTTCTTTCACCTTTCCTTCCCACATGGTCAGCCATTCCCAAAAACTCAACGGCTTTTTCTTTTGCGCGAGTTT
>DAOVKF010000193.1 GCA_030631915.1 Candidatus Omnitrophota bacterium | reverse complement strand
CTTCGGGATGAAGCGGGGTCGTGGAGTTATTGTCTATATACACCCGTCTATCCGGCATCCTGTCCCCTTTTTAATGGCTGCGGCATGATAACCCATATTATACACCGATACCGCGCCTGGGGTAAATTAAATTTAAGATCTAAAATGAGGGGGAATACTTTTCAAATTGTCATCCCGGAATTTCGCGAAACGAAATATCCGGGATCCAATCTATTTTGAGTCCGCAAATGGCATACCCCTATCGCACTATATGCTCTGGAAACTGGTTACTTTTCCACTCACTTTTGTGCTGAGGTGTGTCCCCTTGAGGCATGTCCCCAATAAGCGGAAGTTGACAATTGTACGGGGTGTGGCTATATTAGATTAGGGGTAAGTTTGATCTTAAAACCAGAGAGGTGGAAAATGACGATGAAGAGTGAGATAATCGGAAGATTTTTTGTTCTTGTTTTTGTTTTCGGTCTGCTGACCGGATGTTCGGGCAAAGCCTTTTCCGAAAGAGACGCCGGCAGTTCGGAACAGGCCGGCCAGGTCCCTGTGAATGAGCAAAGAACGGGTGACGCTCCTGATTTCACCCTGCCCAGGGTGGGGGGAGGCTATTTCACCCTTTCCTCTTTAAAGGGCAAGGTGATCATCCTTGATTTCTGGGCTACGCGGTGCCCGCCGTGCCGGATGGAGATCCCCGAGTTCATTGAACTTTATGATAAGTACAGGGACGCGGGGCTGGAGATCGTGGGGGTCTGTCTGGAACGCGAAGCCATGGTCAGGCCTTTTGCCGAACAGGCCGGGATAAACTATACGCTGGTGCTTGCGGATCAAAGGATCAGCCAACAGTACGGCGGTATCCGATATATCCCCACCACCTTTATCATCGACCGCCGGGGTAATATCTCGGAAAAATATATCGGTTATACTTCCGGAAAGATCTTCGAGAAAAAGATACAAAAGCTTCTGAGCGAAAAGGCGGAATAAAGACCATGGAGAATATATCTCTTTTTATCGCTTTTGGAGCCGGGACCTTATCTTTTTTCTCACCCTGCGTCCTGCCTTTGCTCCCCAGCTACATCTGTTTTATCACCGGTTTCTCCCTGGAAGAACTTCAACAGACCGGCAGCAGGGGCAAAATTGTCCGGGAGCTGCCGAAGATACTTTTACCGACGATCCTTTTCGTCGCAGGGTTTTCGTTCATATTTGTGTCTTTAGGCGCGACCGCGGGCCGTTTAGGTAATATTATCTCCGCCCATGAGAGAATGATCCGGATAGCCGGGGGCAGCGTGATCATTTTACTGGGACTGCATGTCGCGGGGATCCTCAGCATCAAGGGGCTCCAGTACGAGAAGAAACTGCGCCTTGAAAGCAAACCGGTCACGATGTTCGGGGCGTTTATAGTGGGTATGGTCTTTGCGGTAGGATGGACACCATGTGTGGGTCCGGCGCTGGCCGCAATACTGGGACTGGCCGGAACAAAAAAGACCATTACTCAGGGCGCGCTGCTTTTGAGCTTTTACTCCCTGGGGCTCGGACTCCCCTTTATCCTGACCGCCCTGGCAGTGAACACGTTCCTCAATCTGTTCGGTAAAGTAAAAAAATATTTCAGACAGATCTCGCTGGTGAGCGGATCGCTCCTTGTTGTTATCGGGATATTTATCCTGATCGGTTAAAGTCTGGTGGAGCTAAGGGGGATCGAACCCCTGACCTCCTGATTGCGAACCAGGCGCTCTTCCGGCTGAGCTATAGCCCCACGGCGCGATCTTTACAGTGAAGTATTATAACATAAATCCCCGGGACGTAAACCCTCATCGCTCGCATCTTTGCGATGCCTTAAAAAGAGGACGGCTGGATTAAAAGAAGGACCCGGGCAACTCACCCGGGTCCTTCTTTTATGGCGGGTTCTTATCTCCTTTTTGTTCCACCCGTCTTATTTTGAAAACTTTCTTATCCGTCTTATGACCGCGCTTATTGCCACTCCTGCGAACGGCATCATGCCTGCCGGCAGCTCGGGCACGCCGCTACCTT
>DAOVKF010000085.1 GCA_030631915.1 Candidatus Omnitrophota bacterium | reverse complement strand
AAGGACCCGTTAAAAAAGAAGGACCCGGGTGAGTTGCCCGGGTCCTTCTTTTTTTTGAACCGGCTGTTCGAAGCAGAGCTGTTAAATGGAAGCGGGGGGCGTCAGGCAGTCAGTTTGTTCGCGGCCTGGCAAAGGCGGGAGCCAGCTCATCCGTCTTTTTTTAAATGATTTAGCATATCAGATGTGATATACTTGTGGATGAACATCAGTCGGCAGGGTTGCGGGATAGATACTGTTTTTTTTGGGTGAAAATGAGCGCGGGAAAGTTGTCAAGGATAGTCTTGCCGGTGTTCCTGTTGTCGTTTTACGCTTTTTCGGCAGACGGGTTCGTAGCTTATAACCCTGCCACGGAAGAGGAAGAGATCATCTTTATCCCCGTGGAAAAAGAAAAGAACATGGGGAAAAATATCAATGAACAGGTCTGTGAAAAATTCAAGCTTCCGGTGGACCCTCTTGTGCAAAGGCGAATAGAAGAGATGGGGAAGAGACTGGCCGGCGGCACGGACAGAAGGGATATCGTGTATCATTTCAGGGTCCTGAACCATGAAAAAGACGATTATTACAATGCTTTTGCCGCTCCCGGAGGTTATATTTACATTTTCGACGACCTCCTCGAGGTCATGGAAAACGATGACAGAATAGCCGCGGTCCTCGCGCATGAAATGGGACATATTGAAGCCAGACATTCTGTTAAACGCCTGCAGGGTTCTTTAGGCGTTACCGCGCTTATGATCCTGGGATCTCAGATGAATACTGAGGAAGGAACGCGTGCCCGGGTCAATAATGCCATAGGGCAGTTGATGGCGGCGTATAGCCGCCATGATGAATGGGAGGCTGATGAGCTGTCCGTTAAGTATTTGAAACACGCGGGGTATGATCCCAACGGCGCGGTACAGGCGCTGGAAGAGCTGAAGAAACTGCGGAAAAACGGCCCTGTTCGAAAATACATGTTCTATAAAAGCCATCCCTACCTGTCATCGCGTATCGCTCATCTGAATAAACTGGTCAAAGGGTACACGGATTTTGATTCATATATAAATTTCACCAGGGTGGACGGGGATATGAAAAAGAAAGGCGGGTTGAAATGAAGATCAATATTCGGCACATAAAGCAGAATGACGTTTTTGAATTCCAGGCCGTGGAGAAAAAGCTCAGGGCGCATTTTCTTCTAACGCGTGCCGAACTCAATAATTTAAGGACTGTTCTGGAAAAGGTGCTTCTGGAAAGCAGGAGCAAAAAAAGGGGTGATGAGGGAAAACACACGGGAGATAAGGGTCATGAAAATATATAAATGTGTTTTGATCTGTTTTCTCCTTGCGTTATTTCCCGTTAGCGTTATTCATGCCGCGGCCGGAGAAAAGGGGGCAGCCCATAAAAAGAAAAGATACGTAAAATCCAAATACGGGCTCAGGGCCCTCATACAACTCAGTAAGGACAGGAAAGCGATGGCTGCGGACCTCAAACGTGAAACGAAAAATTATGACAGGGCCAGGAAAGCTATTGAGAAGGCCGCCCTGAAAGCAGGGGATACCGCTTCTTATGTAAAAAAACACGCGGGAGAGCCGGCCGTGATCCTGTGTGACAGGGATTCCGGGACGGCCGAATGGGTCTACAAGCCCGGCAGTTCCACTTATTTTTCACGGGACAAGGTATATCTGAACTTCGGTCCTGACGGGGAACTTCTGGGTTGGATGGTCCCGGATGAGTAAAGCGTATATGGAAGGGATCTTTAAGTCGTGTGGGGTCTGGAGCGGCCCTTGCCGCGCGATCCATAGTTTTCTTCCAGGATCCTCGCGGCGGGTTTGTTCAAGGGGGTGAAGCAGCGGTTATTTTTTCCGCCACCGTGGATCGAGGGGCTGTATTTCCACCAGTATACACCGGTGAGCCAGGGGCTGGCCCAGACACTCTCAAAAAAAGCCGCGTAACATTTTGCCTGGATCTCCACGTCAGCGTTGCCGTGGTGCCCTTTTTGCCATGGCGCGCTCGGCGCGCCCGGCGTGCTCGAGTAGCCTATTTCCGTGAATACGATAGGCTTGTTTATTTTTGAATGCCATGATTTGATCTCATGCTTCCATTTTTCCCAGCCTTTTTTGATGTCTTCTACTGTCGGGTCAGATTTGTATGTAAGCGGGAAAAAAGCGTTGATGCCCACGAAATCAAGCTCCTGCCAGAATTCCACGTTTTTGTAATTATCCCAGTTGGCCGCGTATGTCAGTCTGCCGGTGTATGAATTTTTTACGGATGAAATGACTTTTTGCCAGTGACCGGGCTTCTGGGTCGAGAATGACAGTTCTGTGCCCACGCAGAATATCTCCACATCAAGTCTTTCCGCTATTTTCGCGTAATGAGTGATGAATTTTTGATATTCCTTGAACCATTTTTTCCAGTCTTTTTCGTTGTGGAAACCTATGTCCGCTCTCCAGAAAGTCCCGCCGTTCTTGTCTATCAGGTCGAGATGAGGTTTCAGCATGACTTTCAGTCCGAGTTTGTGCGCTGTTTTTACCGCGTGTTTTACGCTTGAGTCGGAAGGCGTGAGACAGGTCGCTTTGATCTCGGTGGAATCGCATTTCTCCTGGTATTGGGTCACGGTTATCTGTATATATTCGGCCCCGATGTTTCTCAATGTTTCAAGGGCCTGGTCGGAATAAGAGGACGCGAGCCTGTTTTTATCCCATGTGGCAAAGCATATGCCTTTCTGGAAAAAAGGGAACTCCATCGCCGGATTGGATGCGCGGACAGGCGCGGCAGGGAACAGGAACGATGACAGAAATATGCATGCAAGCAGGCCGCGAAAGAGCTTTGTATCGATCTTTGTCGAATAGCCTTTCATTTTTTTCTTCCCCTTTTTTGGGTAATTATGCATTCGGCAAAAGGCAAAGCTTTTTCGAATGAACGCCAAAAAAGCGGTCGAAAAAAATCCGACTATCCGGGTGCGAACTTCGGCAGTCTGACAGCCTTATCCACTGAAAACCTGCGGGTTTAGGCTCAAAACTTTGCGCCCTATTCTTTCGAATAGTTTGCCTTTATCGGGTGCACAATTTTTTAAAAGAACAGTTAAATGATCGACATAATATAGCTTACCTAATATTTTTAAAAAGTCAATATAAAATATTTAAGTATTTTTTTCTTAACAAATATCACCTTGAAGCATGTCCCCCCGATCCTCTGCTACTTGCCCCTACTCTGCACGAAGCCTGCTCCGGGGCATTCCTACCAGAAGCTTGTAAACTTCTATAACCTTTAGTGAAAGTTCGGAAATTATTTTTCCAAGGTCGGCCGCGTCGGAATTGTAGTAACGTGGGACGAACAAGCTTCTGTACGGAACACCCCGGAGCAGCCTTCGCCCAAACACCCCTCCGCAACACTAACTCCCAACTCCCTCGTCCGAGCGAGCAACGCGAGCGATCGTCCCTCGGAACAACGGGGGTGCTTCTCCGCCTGCTATGTTTCCGACCTGGACCCCCCTTGCTGCTTGACCCTACAATGCGCTATCCACTACTCCTGGTAAAATTGATTTGTGCTGGCCTTTTGTTTCGGGTATAATTGCTTGTTACAAAACGGCTGCATACTGAGGCGGGCATTCGGGATAATAATCAAGGAGGAAAGATGGGGCAGGGCCGTGTAATGCTGACGCGTGAAGGATATAATAAATTACAGGAAGAACTGGCGGGTTTACAGGGAAAAAAACGGCGCGAGATAGCAAAAGATATTGCCGCGGCCCGGGAGCAGGGTGATCTGAGTGAAAACGCTGAATATGACGCGGCCAAGGAAGCCCAGGCCATGAACGAAAAGAAGATCGCTGATATGGAGGGTATTTTAAGCGGGGCTCGAATAATAGACGATTCAAACATCGCAAAGGATGAGGCGCTGCTGGGCGCAACTGTCAGGGTCAGGGATCGCGACACAGACGAGAGTTTCGATTATATGCTCGTCGCTGAAGAAGAATCTGACTTTGCCCTGAATAAAATATCCATTACATCTCCTGTCGGGAAAGCCATTTTCGGGCATAAAGCGGGCGATGTCGTCGAAGTGGAAGTTCCCGCCGGGGTCATCAGGTATGAGATAGTTGATATAAGACGGTGATGGTGAGACGCGGATCAAGGTCAAGGGAGGAGGATACGAGATGAAGCTGAAGCGTATTAAGGCGAAAAGGGTCTTGTTGGCTCTATTCCTGTTTCTGGTCGTGTATTCTTTTCTGCCGCTTATCCCTTTCTGGTTCATGAAAGGCGCGGGCAAAGATGATAATAATCAGGCGAATGTTGACAGATTGAAAGACAACAAAGGCGCCTATTTTTCCTTTATTGTGTTCGGTGATAACCATTCCGGGCTTATTTTTAATGACGCGTCCGCGATCAAGGAGATATGGCACATGAACCGTGAGGACAGGTTCCGTAAAGTCCCGATAGATCTTGTCCTCAGCGTGGGAGACGTGACACTTGACGGCGAACGGTCACATTTCAAGGCCTTTAAAAAACTGCAGAGGCTCATAAAGTGGCCTGTGATCGCGGCTATCGGTAACCATGATGACAGGGCGCTTTTCGAGGAATACTGCGGCGCAAAAGAGTTCGTTTTCACTGACCGGAACTCTCTTTTTATCGTCCTGGACAATGAAGCCGGACAGCTTGAGGAACCACAGTTTGAGTGGCTGGAACAACAGCTTAAAAAGGGGCAGGGCTATGATCACATTTTTATTGCCATGCACAAACCGCCGTTCGATCCCTATCAGCAGGAGTGGTACAATATGGATAACAGCACCTGGGCTTACAGATTTCGCAAACTCTGCGCAGAATACAATGTGGATATGGTGTTTGCGGGGCACAAACATATGTTCAAGCATGAAGAATTTGACGGCGTGGATTACATAGTTACCGGCGGCGGCGGCATGCTGACCGAGATCCCCGAGGCGGACGGCGGCTACCTGCATTACGTAAGGGTCCAGGTCAATCACGATTATGTCACGTGGGAGGTCAGAAAGATATCGCCGCCTCTATGGACATACCTCACGTATTATTTCTGGAAAGAAGCTGTTTACTGGGCCCGCAATCTGTACGGTTCCGGTTATATTTTCGGCAAAAACACAAAGGCAGAACCCATTCGCGTCTCAGGCCTGAACGATAAAGAGTACTGGTTCGAGGTCGTTGACGCGGAAGACCGCAGGTAGTCAGTGTGATAAGGTCGTTTGCCACGCAGTATTGCGTTATGGGCGGCGCTGGCATATAATGGTCGCAATAAGCGGTACGCAATACGAGAAACGGAGGAAACCCATGGATGAACAAAGATGGAAACCGGAGACGCTGGGCATACACGCCGGCTATGTTCCGGAGCCGACCACGGGGTCGCGCGCTGTGCCGATATATCAGACCACCTCTTTTACTTTTAAGGATACCGCGCACGCGGCAGATCTTTTCGCCCTGAAAAAGCCCGGGAACATCTATACGCGTTTGATGAATCCCACGAACGAGGTCCTGGAGAAAAGGATAGCCGCGCTTGAGGGCGGGACCGCCGCGGTGGCGGTTTCATCGGGGCAGGCCGCTATTACGCTCGCAATACTGAACCTTGCTTCCGCGGGTGATGAGGTAGTGGCCTCAGGCAGTTTGTATGGGGGGACGTACACCCTGTTCCATTATACCCTGCGCAAACTGGGCATCAATTTCACCTTTGTGGATCCCACTGACCCGGAGAACTTCCGGAGGGCGGTTACACCGGGGACAAAGGCATTATACGCGGAGACATTAGGGAATCCCAGGCTGGACGCGGTCGACATCGAGAAGGTCGCGAAGATAGCGCATGAGAACGGTATTCCTTTCATAGTCGACAATACCGTGGGAACACCGTTCCTGGTCAATCCGATAAAGCACGGGGCTGACATCCTTGTCCATTCCGTGACTAAATACATAGGCGGGGCCGGAACGTCGATCGGCGGCATGATCGTGGATTCGGGCACATTTGACTGGACAGGCGGGAAATTTTCCCACCTGACCGAACCGGACCCCGCTTATCACGGCGTCAGGTTCACGGAAACTTTCGGTGACGTTCCCGGGGCAGGGAATATCGCTTTTGCGGCAAAGACGCGCCTGAGCATTCTCCGCGATATAGGATCGTGCATGAGTCCCTTTAACGCGTTCCTGTTCCTGCTCGGTCTTGAGACGCTTCATCTAAGGATGCCGCGGCACAGCGAGAACGCGATGGAGATAGCGCGTTTTCTCAAGACCCACAGAAAGGTATCGTGGGTCAATTATCCGGGACTCAGACAACACCCGCAGCATGATATCGCGCGCAGATATTTCAGGAACGGATGGTATTCAGGCCTTATCGGGTTCGGCATAAAGGGCGGGGCGGAGGAAGGCAGGGCCTTTATCGAATCCCTTGATCTTTTCAGCCACCTTGCCAATATCGGCGACGCGAAAAGCCTTGCCATCCATCCGGCGTCCACGACGCATCAGCAGCTGACGGAAGACGAACAGAAAGCGGCCGGTGTGACCGGAGATTTTATCCGTCTGTCGATCGGACTGGAAAACGCGGAAGACCTTATCAGGGACCTGGACCAGGCCCTTTCCAGGGGCAGGTAGGAGCGAGGGAGAGTTGGGTGAAGGCTGCTCCGGGGTGTTCCGTACAGAAGTTT
>DAOVKF010000215.1 GCA_030631915.1 Candidatus Omnitrophota bacterium | reverse complement strand
CGCCCCGGGATATGAGGCAGAGGCCCTGGAAGTATTTAAAACCAGGGAAAATTTGCGGGTCTTAAGGATGCCATTGACGGAACATGTCGACGCGGCGGAAATGGATATGAAGAAAGTGACCGGGGGCTTTCTTGTTCAGGACATGGATAGACGGGGAATATCCCGTGAGGACCTTAAGTTCGTTACAAAAGAAAGACCCGCGGATGATACCATTGATTCGCTTATTTTCGCGTGGAAGATCGCCAAATACGTAAAGAGCAACGCTATTGTGCTGTGTCAGGGGACCAGAACCGTGGGTATCGGCGCCGGGCAGATGTCACGGGTGGACGCGGTAATAACCGCTGTAAGAAAAGCCGGCGGCAGGGCAGAGGGAGCCGTGCTCGCCAGTGACGCGTTCTTTCCGATGCCTGATTCCATAGAGGAAGCGTGTAAAGCCGGGATCGTTGCCGTGGTCCAGCCCGGCGGGTCCATACGGGACAATGAGGTCATTGCGGCCTGTGACAGGTTCGGGATACCCATGGCCTTCACCGGGGTGAGGCACTTCCGCCATTGACAGGCCCGGAGTTACCGCGCAGGCGGGAACCAACACGTGCGGATCACGATAAAATGCTCGCCTATAACGAAACAAAGAAGTATCTTGATTCTTTCGTCAATCATGAACGTGCGGGCCTGGGCCTTCTCAAAGGAGGGTTTGAGCCCGGGAGGTTGCGTGGGATCCTGAAAGAACTCGGGGACCCGCACCGCTGTTATCGTTCGGCCCATATCGCCGGGACAAAGGGGAAAGGGTCGATCTCCGCGTTTACTTCTTCCATTCTTAAGGAAGCCGGATATAATGTGGGGCTTTTTACTTCGCCGCATCTTATAACGGCGCGTGAGCGCATATGTGTCAACAACAGGCCCATCCCCGAGGCCGATCTCGTGGAAGTCACGGAACAGCTGCGCCGGGTCGTCGGCTCGGGAACGGCGTTTGACCGTTTCTCGTTTTTTGAGATATACACGCTGCTGGCGATATTGTATTTCAGGATGAGGGCGGTTGATTATGCGGTCTTTGAATGCGGCCTCGGAGGGCGTTTGGATGCCACCAGCGTGGTCGACGCGGCGGTCTGCGGGTTCGCTCCCATAAGTTACGATCACACGCAGGTCCTTGGCGGAAAAATAGGGGAGATAGCGGCCGAACTCTCCCACACTGTCCGCCAGATATATGATATCGTAGTCGGCGGCGCCTGCGAGCAGCGCGAAGTTGGTCTGATCGCGTTGTCGCGGGTCGTTGCTGAGGACGAATGGCCGCCTGT
>DAOVKF010000078.1 GCA_030631915.1 Candidatus Omnitrophota bacterium | reverse complement strand
CCAGTTGCAGTATAAGCTCGGTCTGAATAATATTCCGGCTTTTGATATCAGTGTCGCGTGTTCCGGATATATCTACGGCCTGACGATCGCCGATCAGTTCATCAAAAGCGGGACATACGGACGCGCGCTTGTGGTCGCGGCTGAAAAGCTTTCGTCGATCACTGACTGGGAAGACCGTTCGACGTGTGTCCTTTTCGGCGATGGCGCCGGCGCCGCCGTACTGGGCACGGTGGAAGAAGGGGGTATCCTTGGCGCCCACCTGGGGGCTGACGGCAGCAAGGGCGATCTTCTGCAGTTACCGGCCGGCGGATCCCGGATGCCGGCTTCAAAAAAGACCATAGAGGACAAGTTGCATACCATCAAGATGGAAGGGAATGTCCTTTTCAAACACGCGGTCAAGATCATGGCGAACGCCGCTCTGGCGGTCACCGAACCTCTCGGCCTTAAGGGAGAAGATATTGACATCATAATACCGCATCAGGCCAATATACGCATACTGAACGCCCTTGCGAGGAGGATGGGGGTTGATCCCGAGAAGAAGGTGTATCTTAATATTGAGAAATACGGGAACATGTCCGCGGCTTCAAGCGCTGTTGCCCTTACCGAGGCCGTTGAGGAGGGAAGGATCAAAAAAGGGAATATCATACTTATGGACGCTTTCGGCGGCGGGCTGACGTGGGGGGCGCTTATTATAAAATGGTAGCCGCGGGAGATAACGGGAGCGGGACAATGGGAAAAAGGTTCGGATTATTATTTCCCGGGCAGGGAGCCCAGCACGTTGGAATGGGTAAAGAACTGTACGATACCCGGCTTTCCGCGAGGCTGGTTTTTGACAGGGCCGGTGAGATACTGGGCAGGGACATCGGGAAACTGTGTTTCGAAGGACCTGAGGATGAACTGATGGCAACGGCTAACAGTCAACCCGCGATCTTTGTCACCAGCATTGCCGCGCTGAACGTCCTGATCCAGGCATTGAAAGGCGGGTATTCCGGCGGTGAAAAGGGAGAGATGTTCTCTCCGCAGGATATTCTCCAGGTCGGCGGGATCGTCATGGGTTTGAGCCTGGGGGAGCCTGTGGCGCTTATGGCCTGCGGGGCGTTGAGTTTTGAGGACGGGCTCCACTTTGTCCGGAAGAGGGGGGAGTTCATGGAGGAAGCGTCTCAGAAGAAAAACGGGAAAATGGCTTCCATAATCGGTCTGGACCTGAAAAAGGTGGAAGAGATCTGCACGGGGGTCGGCTGTCAGGTGGCCAACCTGAACTGTCCCGGCCAGGTGGTCATCTCGGGAGCCGCGGACCTGGTGGAACTCGCGATAGGTCTTGCCGGGAATGCGGGCGCGCGAAGAACCATAATGTTGAAAGTTAACGGCGCTTTCCATTCAGAGCTTATGCTGCCGGCAAAAGAGAAACTTAAAGCGGTGCTGGATGATATGGAAATAGGGGAACCGGTCGTGGACTTTATCAGCAATATCGACGCGGAAGTAACCAGGGCCCCCCGGAAGATCAGGGCAAACCTGTCCGACCAGCTTGACAACAGGACGTTGTGGGAGGCATGCGTCAGGAACGCGGTTTCTAAAGGCTTCAGGGAGTATCTGGAAATAGGTCCGGGAAGCGTTTTAAAGGGCCTTCTCAGAAAGATAGACAGTAGTCTCAGCGTGACCACTCTCCATACGTCGGAAGATATAGATAACCTCGTGGGCCGGAAGGGATCCGACCTTGCCCTATAACGATCCTTCGACGCGGAGCACGGCCATGGCCGTGGGTCCTTGCTCCCTTCGGCTTTGCTCAGGACAGGCAGGATTCCGCCCGAAGAGCGGAAAAAACAGGTACCACGGGCATGCCCGGGGGGCTCCATAAGGCGATGCGACGAAACGAAAACCTGTTGCTGATCCTGCTTCTTTTTACCGCGGTAATCGCCTGCTACGGCAACGTCCTGAACGCCGGTTTTATATGGGATGACGAATTCCTGGTCCTCGAGAACCCTCTTGTGCGCGCTCCCCTTACGTCTTTCCGGATATTTAAACAGGATATCATCGATTCCGGTTTTAATTACACGATATATTACAGGCCTTTCCAGATAGTAAGCTATGCCGTCGATTATCGTTTATGGGGATTAGATCCTTTCGCCTTCCATTTTTCCAGTATCTTTATCCACTTCTTGAACGGGATACTGGTTTTTCTGCTCACGCGCAGGCTTTGCGGAGATGTATCGATATCGTTTCTCGCGGCCCTGCTTTTCGTGATCCATCCCGCGCACGCCGGCGCGGTATCGTATATTTCCGGAAGAGCGGAGCTGTTGTTCTTCCTGTTCGGCTTTACGTCAATGCTGTTTTTTGTGCGTTTCAGACGCGGGGGAGGCCCGGTTTATCTGGCGGGGAGCGCGATATTTCTGATCTTCTCGCTGCTCAGCAAAGAGATCGCGGTTATTGTCCCTTTTCTGATACTGTTGATCGACGCCCTCATGCTGAGGGACAGGGGCAGGTTCAGGATGATCCGTCACGCGCCCAATTTTATGCTGACAGGCTGTTACGCGGCTCTCCACCATTCTTTTTTCAGGGACAGGTATCCGGTCATATTCGCCTGTCAGGATTTCCCGCAACGCATACTCGACTGTTCGAAAATGCTCGCAAGGTCTCTGGCCCTCGGCATGGCGCCGTTCGATCTGCACATGAGACGCCTCGAGGATGGAATGCCCGGTTTAACGATATTCTGCGCTGCAACCCTCATTTGCGTTATCGCGCTGTTTTTTTATCTGAAGAGCAATAGAAGATTAACGGTATTTTCATTGAGCTTTTTTGCCGTTGGTCTTCTCCCGCTGATCTTTATTGTCCGTTACTTCGAAGTGTTCGCCGAACACTGGATCTATATGGCAAGTTACGGCCTGTTCCTGTTCATGGCGTCGGCCGTTCTTTATCTTTTCAGGAAAGGGAAAAGGGCGGGGAAGGTCATTGCCCTGCTGCTGATCTTTACGGGAATAGTATTTTATGCCGGGAGCACCATTCTCCAGACCCGGTACTGGCGCGATGACGTGTCCCTGAGCGACCGTGTCCTTGATTTTTCGGGCCGGGACACGGTTGCCATGCATTACAAGGCGGTCTCTTTCATGAAGGATGACAGGGCCGCGCAGTCGCTCGAGATAATGAGGGACTATGTTGAATTTAACCGGGCAGACCCGCGGGCGTGGTATATAAGGGGACGTCTGGAACTGGCCGCGGGCGATATTGACGCGGCTTCCATGGATTTCAAGATCGCCGTAAGCATGAACCCGGCTTATGATAACGGATATCTGGGCCTGGCCTTTGTTGCTTTCGCAAAAGGGGAACCTGAAAAAGGTATCGGATACCTGGAACACGTGGTCAGGCTGAACCCCGGGCACATAGAAGCCTTTGTTATTCTGGGGACGGCTTATTCCAGGCGGGGTGACGATCAAAGGGCTCTGGAAATATCAAGAACGGCTAAAAAAATAAACCCCTATAACTATAATGTTCTTGTCAATCTCGGGACGGCCTATACCCGCCTGGGCAATACCAGGGAAGGGGCGCGGCAGTATCTTGAAGCTTTGCGGCTTTATCCGGAACGGCCCAAACCCTATTATAATCTCGGCTACCTTTTTTACAAAAGCGGGCAGGAAAAAGAGGCGCTTGAGTATCTTCAGGAAGCGCTTGAACGGGAGCCGGACTTCAGGCCCGCTCTTGAGCTCCTGCACGAGATGCGGAACGATACTGACAGCTTCTGAGGCCTGCTTGACTTTG
Source organism: Candidatus Omnitrophota bacterium (assembly GCA_030631915.1). Lineage (GTDB taxonomy): Bacteria > Omnitrophota > Gorgyraeia > Tantalellales > Tantalellaceae > DAOVKF01. The sequence continues at coordinate 3,427 of DAOVKF010000078.1, read as the reverse complement.
CCACATTCATATGCTAACCTTTATCTGAATTATAATATATATCATTATTTGGGGGTTGTCTGAAAAAATGCCGTGAAAGCGGTTAAATCCATATGTTCAAACCAGTGTAAAGAGGCCGAAAACCGTGAAACCGTACGGAGTTGTCAGAAAGTTCTTTGGTTCAAAGCTTCCCAGTGTCAGACAGGAGACGGTCGGCATTGATATAGGGAGCTATTCGATCAAGGTCGCTTCCGTCGTAAGAGATGAAGACAAGCACATATTGAGCGCCTATAATGTGAAAAGGATCCCCACTGACGGCGCTGCTCCGGGAAAGACCGAAAAACTCGTCAGGGATGCTCTCCGCGAAGTGGATATCCGCCCCGCTGAAGTGAATTTCTCCGTTTCAGGTTCCAACGTGATCGTGAGATTCATCAGCCTGCCGAAGATGCCCAGGGAACAGATGGAAAACGCCATGACCTTTGAGGCTGAAAGATATATCCCGTTCAGCGTGAACGAGGTTATCATGGATTCTCTTATCCTGGACAATAGCGGGGCAGGGCAGATGAATGTTCTTCTTGCGGCCGCTAAACGGGATATTGTCCATCCGCGGATCGAAATGCTCGGCAAGCTGGGGCTTGGCGTCAATATTATTGATATCAGTATTTTTGCCGTGTTTAACGCCTTTCTTTCTTTTAACACGCTCGCGGATGATAAGGGGACTGTCTTTTTTGATCTCGGGCATTCCCAGACAGACGTGCTGATCTCAACGGGGAGTATCCCCCGTTTTATGAGATTGATCCAGATAGGAGGGAAAGACGTCACCGCCGCGATATCCGAGGATATGGGGGTTTCCATGGAAGAAGCGGAAGAGCTGAAGCTGAAAGGCGATGAGGAGAGCGGGAAGAAGACCGTTCAATCCACGTTTGCCGTCCTGGATGAACTTGTCAAAGAGATGCAGCTGTCATTCGGTTATTTCGAGAACAGATACAACAAAGGCATCGGTGATATTTATTGTTCCGGGGGTATGGTCTATCAGGCCGGTGTGGTGGAATATCTCCAGGAAAAACTGGGCGCTCAGTTAAAAGTATGGAACCCCGTGGCAGGAATGGAGGTTTCGGAAAGTCTTTCACGCGAAGCCGTGGAAGCGGCCGCTTCCCGGCTTACGGCAAGCATTGGTCTGGCGTTCAGGGGTTAAAAATGATCGAGCTTAATCTACTGCCAAAAGAGCTGCGCAAAAAGAAGAAGCAAGATCTTCCGGAGATACCGATTCTTCCCGTGGCCGTCCTTTGCGTGATTATGGTGGTAGTGACCCATGTGTCATTGTGCGTTTTTGTGAAAGGCAGAAATGTCCAGGCAGTCAGGTTGAAAGAGAAATGGGAGGAGCTGCAGCCGCAGAAAAAGATCACGGACAGGGTACTTAAAGACATACAGTATCTCGAGAAACGCATGAAAGCCACGGAGACGATCGTTACGCCGGACCTGGACTGGGTAGAGCTCCTGAGCGGGTTAAATCAGGCCATGACAGATCATGTGTGGTTATCGGGATTCAACCCCGTATTCGAAAGATCGAGGGGAAAAGCAGGCAAAAAAACCGGTTTACCGGTTACGCTCACCCTGACGGGTTATGCCCTGGGGAAAAGCGACATCGCGACTTTCAACGTGGCCAAGTTTATAAACAGTCTGAAACTGTATGAGGATTTTTTGAAATATTTCGAAGAAATAGAGTTGCAGAATATACGCAAAGAGATGCTGGACGGAGAGGAAGTCATGAGGTTTACTCTTATCTGCAGATTCAAAAAAGCGGTAGGGCCTGTTAAGGAGAAGAAGACGGCGGGCCGCCGGTAGCGGCGGTCCCGGGGGACATGAACAATGATAGATCTCAAGGTGGACAAAATAAAAGAGCTTTGGAAGGAACAGCGGGGCAGGGAATACCTTATAGGCGGCGGCTCAGTGGTCCTCGTGGTCATTTATCTAAGCTTTATTATCGTTCCTCTGTTCACGAATCTGGCAAAAGCCTCCCGGCAGGTCAAAGATCTCCAGAGCAGGATAAGCATAACCGAATCCCGTATCGATCGCATGGATGAAATGAGAAAAAAGGGTGAGGTTCTTCGGAAAAAACTGGAGAAGCATGCCGGGGACCTCCCGGCGCAAAAAGAAATAACAACGCTTCTGGAGAGTTTTGCATCCATGGCTACGGGAGCCAACGTCAGGATACTGAGCATTACCCCTTACGGGCTTAAGACGGCTGAAACAGGTGACACGCGCGGCGAATATTACAAGGAGATGCCCATCAAGATAACGGCTAAAAGCGGGTATCACCAGCTCGGGCATTTTATAAGCAGCCTTGAGAGGGGGACGCGCGTTATTGTCATAGATGACCTGAAGATACAATACGACACGAACACCCCGAGACTGCACGACGTGGTAATGATGGTGAAAACCTATGTGGCGATGGAAGACGAAAGGGAAAAGCATTAGAAGTACATTGCTCTCTGTTTTGATCCTCGGACTGGCGGTCATAAATCTTCCGGGGATCTCCGGGGCCGCGTGTGAGTATAAATCCTACGGCCGGCGGGATCCTTTTGTCCCGCTGGTGGGTGTTTCAGGTACAGCCGCGATGGGAGGGTTGCACAATATAATCTCAGTGGAGGATGTTTCTTTTCATGGCACTGTGATCGACGCTGACGGAAAAAAGGCCGCGGTCATTAACGGAGAGATCCTCAGACAGGGAGACCGTGTGCACAGTGTGTTGCTTGAGTCTGTCGGTGAGAACGAGATAACGATAATGATAAACGATAAAAAACACAGATTAAAACTTTATGAGGATCGATAAAGGGGGATGGATGATTATAAGAAAGATCGGTTTTCCAGCGGGACTTTTTGCCACGATCGCGATGGCTGCCTTTATGAGCTTATCGCCCTCGGCGGATTCTTACGGTCAGACGGAGGCGCCTCCCGAAGGTGAGGTTGGATCGCCTTTGCCGAGATCCGGGAATATAACCGTGAATTTCAAGGACGTGGATATTCTCACTGTGTTAAATTATCTGTCCGAGGTCAGCGGCGTGGATATCATCCCTTCTCCGGGCATTGAGGCCAATGTCACGATGCGGCTGAGAGACAAACCCTGGGAGGTCGCCCTTGACATAGTGGCGAGGAATTACGGTTACACGTATTCGCGGGAAGAAGACATAATAAGGGTCATGCCCAGAAGCATGCTGCAGGCAGAGGAGCCTGTTACCGAGGTGATCTTTCTGAACCATATTATCCAGGAAATAGAGCTTGCGAAAGAGGGCGCGACAGGCGGGGAAGGAGGGGTCATGGTGGAAAAAAAGCAACAGGAGCAACTAATGATTTTGTAAAAGCTATGAGAAGAGTAATGATTGTAGTTCCTGTGTGGTTTTTATTTAGAAATGCTATGATGCAAGTTTTTAGTACAATTACCGATGGT
>DAOVKF010000107.1 GCA_030631915.1 Candidatus Omnitrophota bacterium | reverse complement strand
TATGTAAGCCTTGTCGATCGTAAGGGCGGTATCTGATCCCGATCTGAAACTGACCCTGATCAGATCTCCCTGTTCGTCAATGTTGTTCTGAGTGACCGCCGTCCGGACAGTCACCGGCGGGGTCACTCCGCCGGGCAGCGTGCCGTCACGCCCCTCCTGCTGTGAATCACCGGCTTCTGAGTAAGCGAACCAGGTGATCTCCCCTTCTTCCCCCTCAAGGGGGGTATCCAGCGTCATACGGACCTCTTCTTCCGCTTTCTCAACGTTATTAAGCGAGGAACTATCAAACGCCGATTCTCTCCATAGATCGTAGTGATCGGAGATCTCCATATAATTTCCCGTGCCGCCGGCGACGAACTCCAGATAATTATCATTGTCCCACATGGTGCCATGCACGCGGTTTGCGGCGCCTCCGCTCAGCGTAAGGGCTCCGGACGGAGCGAAAGAAGAGTTATAATACTCCGCCTCCCGGCTGCTGCCCGAGGGTTCTATCAATATCTTGTCGATCCCTATGTCATAGCCCGACGATAGATCGTTCTTCCCGGTTATCTCAAAACGGACCGTATGATCGCCCGGTCCCAGTTTAACCCAGCCGAATACGATCTTACCGACCTTTACAGGCGTGCTTGACTCATCATAAAAATCTATTATCGGCGAAAGGGAAGAGATCCCGAAAGTATCCACGTTCTCCAAAAATTCAGTGTCTGTCGTGGACCCCCCGCTGCCTGTACCGGAAGAGACGACACCCGCAAGCTGGGCATATCTCTCGTCATCGGTCATGGTATTGTCACGCGGGTCAAAGACCGTTCGTCGCATCACTGTACCGCCGCCGGCGCCGGTATACAGATGATAGATCACTGTCTTGTCCCAGTCTATCTCGCCACTGGCGTTCAAACTGAAAAATCCGTTCATGTCAGTCACCGCGACCGGGAGGCTTACCGCTGAATACGGCCCTGCGCCGGCAGGATAAAAGGACATATACGTCAGGCTCGACAGCCTGGTATCCTTTTTCAGCGTTTCCAGGGCCTTCATGATATCCACTCTTAAATTCGTGCGTTCGGTCTCGCTTGTCCACGTCCTGTAGGTGAATATCCACCCCGCCAGAATGGCGCCTATCACCATCAGGGATATCAGGGCAACGAACATAACCTCAATAAAAGTAAACCCTTTCTTGTCCTTAAGGAATCTTTTCATGATCTGTTTTTTCACTTCCCCTCACCCTTCCCCTCTCCGCGGGACAGGAGAGGATATCTCCGGCGGATCCGCGGAAGAAACGGATACGGAACTCATCCAATGTCAGCGAATAAGGTCTCCATGATGACCGGCCGCCCCAGAAAGGTCATTTTGCCTTCGGTATCCGCGATACTGCCGTCGATGTTCACCTTTACTCTTTTTACGCTGACCTTTACCTGTGTAAGATGTGAATTACCGTCAAAGTCCGTGGTGATCTCCGTGGTCCGCAGGTAATGTCCTGCCGGGTTGGTATTTCCATCGGCGTCTATGCGTATACTATCCTCTGCGCCTCCCAAAAGCTGGTCAAAATCCAGTCTTTTCAGCGTGTTTACGCGCCCATGGGCCAGGCAGGTGGCTGTGTAAGCTATATCTATATTTTTCGAGAACACGGAACTCTGCGTCAGGGCGGCACCCATCGCCACTATGACCAGTGTGATCAAACCGATCGACACGAGGACCTCTACCAGCGTTATCCCCTTTTGATCCCTGTATAGCTCCACCATGAACCGCCCCCTTCACCCTGAAAGTATACCCTGTTCCATGCGGATAAATCAAGAGCAAAACGTAAATATGCCCCGTGAATACGGGTACAGATCAATACTTATCTATAGAAACATCTTCCCTGTGCAGCGTCGGATCCTCCTTCAACTCGATATTGCACCGGTGTTTTCTCTGAATATCGCTTAACATCTTCGCCTGATCCGACATGAGGGCGATATTAATATCGGGATGCGTGACAACAACGATACGCTTCCGCCTGCCGCTGATCGTTGAGAGAACCCTGTCTATTTCTCTCACGGTCTCGATAGCGATCGTCTCCGCGCTCTTTATGGCGCCTTTACCGCGGCAGTAAGGACATTCCACATGAGAGGCGCTTTCCAGGCTTTTGCGCATCCTCTGCCGCGTCATTTCCACCACCCCGAACCTGGAGATAGAGCGCAGGCTTATGCGCGCCTTATCGTCGCGCAGTTCCTGTTGCAGCACGTTGAACACGCTTTCGCGATGGGCCCTGTCTTCCATGTCTATGAAGTCTATGATAATGATCCCGCCGATGTCCCTGAGCATAAGCTGACGCGGTATCTCCCTGGCCGCTTCAACATTGGTCTTATACGCTGTTTCCTCCAGGTTCTTCTCCCTCGTGGACTTGCCCGTGTTAACGTCGATCGCGATCAACCCCTCCGTCTGTTCGATGACAAGGTAACCGCCGCTTTTCAACGCGACTTTGCGTTCAAATATCTCGTCTATCTTCCTGTCCAGGTCATACTTCTGGAATAACGGGGTCCGGCCCGTATGAAGTTTTACTTTATCCCTGAAACCGGGCCTGAAGGCTTTCAAAAACTTCATTACGCGCGCGTATTCATCCCTTGAATCCACCGTAAGCCGGGACACGTCATGAGTAAACTTATCGCGTACTATCCTGAGCACGGCGCCGTACTCTTCATACACGGCCACGGGGGACGGCTGCTTTTCCGACCTGTCCATGATGCGTTTCCATAAACTCAGCAAATAGTTCATCTCATCCTGAAGTTCATCCTTGAGCCGCTCCTCGGCCATGGTCCTTACGATACACCCCATGCCTTCCGGCAATTTGACGCCCTTCAATATGTCCTGGATCCTTTTTCTTTCCTCCTTATCCCTGATACGCCTGGATATACCTATGTGCGGGTCATACGGCGTCAGGACAATATACCTGCCCGGTAGGCTGATATACGTGGTTATCCGGGGCCCTTTGGTGCTGATAGCTTCTTTCACGACCTGGACCATGATCTCCTGACCGGATTTCAGTATTTTTTCTATCGACGGCGCTGCTGCCGGTTTGGATACCCGCTGAGGAGGTTTATCCTCATCAGCCAGTATTTCTCCCGGAATAGCGCTCCTCCCGCCGGCGTCGCCCGCGTGGAGAAAACCGTTCTTGTTCAATCCTATATCCACGAACGCCGCGTCAATGCCCCGGACAATAGCGGTGACCCGCCCTTTAAAGATACTTCCCGCGTAGTGCTCAACACTTTTGCGTTCCATGAAAAAATCCATCAACTTCCCGTTCGCCACTATGGCTATGCGTGTCTCGACAGGACCGACGTTTATCAGTATCTCCCTGCCCGTGTCCGCCTCGTTCCGTTTCTTTGCGCGTCTTCTTGCCATCTAAAATTCATCCTCTCTTTTAAATAGTCATGAATGTCAAACTCCCGGCTCCCACAACGCGCTGCGCCTGCTCCGGAGCAGCCTTTTCACAAATCCCCCCTAACACTTACTCACAGCTTATGACCCTGACTCCCGGCGGCAGTTCCCTGTTGAGGTTTTCTGACAGGCCGGAGCGGTCTTTCTCTTCCGCGAGCCAGAACTGCATTTCCTCCTGGTCGCTTTCTTTCCCTAACTTCAGCGCCTTGGGCATGCTTATCTTGACGCGTGGCGTGAACCCTCCGGTCAAAACAAACGGCAGATCAGCTCTGCGTATGGCCCTCCGAAATAACCTCATAAGGTCAAGATGGGAGATATAGGCCATGTCTCCTTTTTTACTGAACCTGACGCTGTATTTTACCGCCGTTCCATTAACCATGTTTCAGATGTCACAGGCCTGTTTTTATCCTCGGAGAGAAGTAACGATCGTTTACCATGTTCCTACCAGGGCCCCTCCGCCCGGTGTGGATCCTCCCTGTACGGAACATGGTAAACGATCATTCGCCACGCCTCTGCCTGTCCCCCTGCTATATGAACTTACCTGAAATCGAGCCAGGGCTCATTTTCCTCTTTTTTATTCTCCCGGTCCGGAGGCAGGGAAATGAGGGAACGCGCTTTTTTGATACTTGTGCCGCCTTTTTTCAGCCGCGGCCGTTCCGCGGCTTCGGGTCCCTTTTCCTTCTCGCCCGGCTTCTCCGTTTTAACTGCGTGGCCCTCTTTTTCAGGCCCTGATCCTTTTTCTTCCGGTTCCGCCTCTTTCTTCTCCTGTTCCCACTGTTTGTAGCCGTAATAATCAGTGTGGTAAGCGCCGAACATATCCATGGTATTGGATTTGTCTATTGAATCCATACCGTCCTTGACAAGATGAACAGTGACAAAAAACACTATTTCCGTTTTGTCGACATTCTCGGCTTCATATTTAAACGCTTTGCCAAGATAAGGTATGTCGCCCAGGAGGTCGCCGAGCAGAGGGAATTTATCCACCCTCTTCACTACCTGGTCCCTTATCAATCCGCCGATAAAAATAGTCTCTCCGTCTTGCACCCTTACCCGGGTATTGGCCTCTCTTGTATTATATGTCATCGCGACCGTGTTCTGGGCGCCCGAGACCTCTCGTTCCTCAAAAGCCAGGTCGCTTGATACTTCGGGTATGAGATTGACCACAATGTCACCTGTCTCGTTAACATGGGGTATAACGGTCAGCTTAACCCCTATTTCCCTCGCGTCCGCATCCTTCTCAAACTCGACCGTGATGACATTGGCTGTCTGTATGGCCTCCTGGGTTTTCTGGAGCATGACCTTCTGGACGACCTTGATCGTGGCCCTCTGATTGTTCAAGGTCGTAATACGCGGAGTTGAAAGTATATTGGTGTCCCTTGTGTCATCGATCATTCTTAAAGTCGCCGCGAGCTGGGAGCAATCAAGCGTGCCGTAAGAAAAGATCGAATTCGCCACAGAGGCGGCCCTGACGTCCATCCCCTGCGCCGCATCGTACACTGAAGGGAACCTTGCTATTGACTGATCCGCTGTATAGCTGGGGAAGAATCCGGCCTGTTCACCCGGGAGAAAGCTCAGTAAACCGGTATTCGTAAACGGAAACGTGACCGGCCTTCTCGCGCCCGCGGCGGATATTATCAGGTTCCAGTCAATGCCCAGCTGCTCATCATCGTCCAGTATTATCTCTATTATCTTTGCCTCGAGCAGTATCTGCGGGGGTCTTCTGTCCACTTTGGACAGCATCTCTTTTATGCTGGTCACCTTTGCCGGTATGGCGGTAATGACAATAGCGTTGGCGCTTGAGACAAAAGTGGCTTTTTCACCCCTCCCTGGATCAAGAATGGTCCTTACGGCCGACATCACCTGATCTATACCCT
>DAOVKF010000115.1 GCA_030631915.1 Candidatus Omnitrophota bacterium | reverse complement strand
TGAAAGAGATAATAAGGTTAAACTTGATCCGATAGAGGAAGTGGTAAAGGATATACGGAAAGGCCGTATGGTCGTTGTAGTGGATGACCCTTCCAGGGAGAACGAGGGGGACCTCGTAACTTCCGCCGCGCATATCACTCCGGCAAAGGTGAACTTTATGGTGAAACACGGCCGGGGCCTGATCTGTGCGCCTGTGGAAGAAGAGATCGCCGAAAAACTCGGCCTTCATCACATGTCGAAAGGTTCCCGGGACCCCTATAAAACAGCCTGGTCGATATCCGTGGACGCGAGAGAGAACGTGACCACGGGGATATCCGCCCATGACCGCGCGAGGACAATAAAACTTCTTGCCGCTAAGAGAGCAAGCGCCGGGGATTTCATCAGGCCCGGCCATGTTTTTCCGCTGAGAGCCAGAAAGGGCGGCGTGCTTGTGCGCGCGGGGCATACCGAAGCGTGTGTGGACCTGATGAAACTCGCTGACAAGAGCCCTGCGGGCGCGATATGCGAGATCATGAATGAAGACGGGTCCATGGCGAGGATGCCGGACCTGACCGCATTCGCCCGCAAGCATGACCTGAAGATCTGCACCATAGAAGACCTTATACGTTACAGGAGGGAAAGAGAAGAACTTATTGAGCAGATCGCGAAAACGGTCTTACCCACACCTTTCGGCGAATTCCGCCTGTACGCGTACAGGTCCAGGGTGGACGACTATCAGCACCTGGCCCTGGTCAGGGGCAATGTCTCCCGGGGAGAGGTGCTCGTAAGGGTCCATTCCCAGTGCCTGACAGGGGATGTGTTCCATTCTCTCCGTTGTGATTGCGGCAAGCAGCTGGAAAAGGCCATGCAGATGATATCGGATAAAGGCAAAGGTGTTATTTTATATCTTTCTCAGGAAGGCAGGGGTATAGGCATATTGAACAAGCTGAGGGCGTATCAGGTCCAGGACGGGGGGCTGGATACTGTGGAGGCGAATGAGAAGCTCGGGTTCAAACCGGATCTGAGGGATTACGGCATAGGGGCGCAGATACTGGCGGACCTCGGGTTGAAAAAAATCAGCCTTTTGACGAATAACCCCAGGAAGGTCATCGGACTGGAAGCTTACGGGCTGCATGTGGTTAAAAGAGTCCCGCTGGAGATCACCCCGGCGGCGAAAAACAGGGATTATTTACGTGCGAAAAAGTATCGGATGGGGCACAAATTGACAAAAGTGTGAATAACGGATGAAAAGGAGGCGAAAAATGACGGGTGCGAAGATGATCAGGGCGGATCTGATAGCAAAGGGAAAGAAGTTCGGGATCGTTGTATCCAGGTTTAACGAGTTCATATCTTCAAGACTTCTGGAAGGGGCTGTCGACACTCTCCTCCGGCACGGCGTAAAGGAAGAAGACGTATCCGTTGTATGGGTGCCGGGTTCTTTTGAGATACCGATGGCGGCAAAGAGAATGTCGAATTCCAATAAATATGACGGGATCATATGCCTCGGAGCGATCATACGGGGGGAAACACCTCATTTTGATCTTATCTCCGGCGAAGTCGCCAAGGGAGTGGCGAAAGTCGCGATGGAAAGCGCAATGCCCTGTGTGTTCGGCATTATTACCACGGATAATCTCGAACAGGCAATTGACAGAGCCGGCACCAAAAGCGGGAACAAGGGCAGGGAAGCGGCCAGAACGGCTATTGAGATGTGCAACCTGTATTCCGCGATATAGGATATCAGATGAGAAAACGGACCAGATCGCGTGAAATAGCGTTGAAGATCCTGTATGCCTGGGATATTACCGGAGAACCCGTGGCGGAATGCCGCCGGAAATTCTGGGAGAATAATAAAAGCGCGGAGAAAGAGATCGTGGAATTCTCGGATTTTCTTATCTTCGGGGTGGAGAAGAACCTGAAAAGAACGGACGAGATCATAACCGGCCATGCCCTTAACTGGACACTGGAACGAATGGCGACCATTGACAGAAATGTGCTCCGGATCGCTTCTTTTGAACTCCTTTTCTCCGCGGGAACCCCGCCGAAGGTCGCTATAAACGAAGCCATCGACCTGGCCAAGAAATACGGGGACCGCGAATCGGGTAAATTCGTCAATGGGATACTTGACAAAATAAACAGGGCTGAAAAAGACCGTGCATGTCCGTGATATAAGCCATAAAAGGAAAGAGACCTTTGCGGATCTGCATCTGCATACCGCCTATTCCGACGGGATGTTTTCACCGGAGGAAATTGTCGAGACCGCGTGCCGTTTCGGGCTGGGCGCTGTCGCGATAACCGACCATGATTGCGTGGAAGGGATAGATCCGGCCATTGAGGCCGCGAAAAAGACCGGTCTTGAGATTATTCCGGGCGTTGAGATATCCACTGCCGTGGAGGATAAAGAGATCCATTTGCTGGGTTATTTCATGGACTGGAGGCAACCCGCTCTCGTGGAGGAGCTTGACAGGATGAAGAAGCACAGGGTAGTGAGGATCATGAAGATGGTCCGGCTCCTGCGGCGAGAAGGGGTGAATATCAGCGAGGACGATGTACTCGGGACGGTCTCCATGGGGACCGTGGGACGCCTTCATCTTGCCCGGGTGATGGTGGCTGCCGGTGCGGTTAAAACAACAGGGGAAGCGTTCATAAGATATATCGCGGATGGAAAGCCCTGCTTTGTTAAACACGGACATCTGGATTATACGAGAGCCGTTGATATGGTAAAAAGAGCGGGAGGCGTCCCGGTGCTCGGGCATCCCGGCGTTTCCGCGATCGATGAATATATCCCGGAGATCGTCTCGGCAGGGGTCAGGGGCATTGAAGTATTTCATCCGGATCACTCGTTATCTGACAGCGATAAATATTTGAGATTGGCCGCCGAATATTCTCTTATAGTCACGGGAGGATCGGATTGTCACGGGACGGGAAGAGGTAAGATCAAGATGGGCAGGATCAGGGTAGGCCGTGATACTGTCGAGGCTTTGCGCGGGGAAGCGGAAAGGATCCGAAGCGGGAATGGATAACAGATCCGGCGTGAAATATATGGCCATGGCGCTCCGGCTTGCCGCCAGAGGCAGAGACAGAACATATCCCAACCCCATGGTCGGAGCGGTCATCATAAAAGACGGTAAGGTTATCGGCAGGGGATATCACCGTAGAGCCGGGGAGGATCATGCCGAGATCAGGGCCATAAAGGATGTTTCGGGCAGTTTAAGGGGCGCGGAGATGTTTGTAACACTTGAGCCGTGCGCCCATTACGGAAGGACGCCTCCCTGCGTGCCGGCAATTGTGAAAAGCGGGATCAGGAAATTAAATGCCGCCATGCCGGACCCCAATCCCATTACGGGCGGACGCGGTATAAAAGCCCTGAGGCAGGCGGGTATTTCGGTCAAGGTGGGATTATGCGGTGACGAAGCCCGCCGGCTGAACCGGAAGTACATAAAATACGTGACCGCGGGACTTCCGTATGTCACGGTAAAACTCGCCCAGTCCCTTGACGGGAAGATAGCGGCCAGGGACGGGTCGTCAAAATGGATCACGTCCGCGTATTCAAGGGAACGCGCCGGGAGGATGCGTTCCGGGTTTGATGCCGTTATCGTAGGCGTTAATACTGTCTGCAGGGACGACCCCTTTCTTCTGGGCCGGGGAACGCGGGGGAATGGGCCGCGCAGGGTGGTAGTGGATTCTTCTTTGCGCATGCCCTTCGCATCCAACCTTATCAGGACCGCGGACAAGGCTCCTGTCATTATCGTGACGACCGAGCGCGCTTCGGGACCCCGGGTAAAAAAATTCAGCGCTGTCAAAGGCGTCGAGATACTGACGGTCAGAAGCAGGAACAAAAGGGTTTCCCTCAGGCCTTTCCTGAGAAAATTGGCCCGGGAAAATATCGTGAACGCGCTGGTCGAGGGCGGCGGTGAACTTGTCGGAAGCTTAAAGGATGAATCGCTGGTCGACGAATGGATGTTCTTTATAGCCCCGAAGATACTCGGAGGCGGCCATTCTTCGGTTAAGGGCAAAGGCGCGGCGAATATAAGGAAGGCCATGGAACTCTGCGATATGGAATTCAAGAAGTCCGGTAGAGATATCATTATAACGGGTAAAACGGCCGGTTCTGTTTTTTGGAACGGGGGGATGCCATGTTCACCGGTATAGTCGAAGAAGTGGGCAAGGTCAAAACTATCACGCGGAAAGGGCCCGATGCTCGTCTGAAAATATTATGCGGGCAGGCCGATCAGGGCCTGGCGATCGGGGACAGTGTCGCTGTCAACGGCGCGTGTCTGACCGTCACGGGTCTGAACGGGACAGTGGCTTTCGATATTGTGGGTAATACGCTGGCTAAGACGAATCTGAAAAGGCTGAAAGCCGGTGATGCCGTTAATCTTGAGAACGCGATGAAGCTGGGGGACAAGATCAGCGGGCACATGGTGGCCGGGCATATTGACGGTGAACGTACTGTCAGGAACAACATGAACACGTCAAAGGGGTGGGTGATGGATATAGCGGCTGTCAGCGGCGATGAAAAATATCTCGTGTCAAAGGGAGCCGTGGCCGTCGACGGGGTAAGCCTGACAGTCGGAGAGATATATAATGATTTCTTCAGGATATACCTGATACCGCTCACGATGGAACAGACCACATTAAAGTCCAAAAAGACGGGGGATCATGTCAATATCGAGTTTGACATGATGGCGAAATATGCGGCGAAACGCGGGGAAGGGGATATAACCGAGGAAACATTGAGAAGAACGGGATTCATGGATTAGGAGTTAGTTAGGGTCGAGGGTCTAGGAGTTAGGAGTTAAGAGTTTGGGGGTAAGGCTGCTCCGGGGTGTTCCGGACAGAAGCTTGTACGTCCCAAGCAGCTACAATTCCGACGCGGCCGACCTTGAAAAAATAATTTCCGAATTATCACCACAGGTTATAGAAGTTTACAAGCTTCTGGCAGGAATACCCCGGAGCAGACACAGTGCCTTGCAGGGGTATGACCGTTCATTC
>DAOVKF010000012.1 GCA_030631915.1 Candidatus Omnitrophota bacterium | reverse complement strand
CACGCACGCCCAGCACGCTGAAGGTCGAAAGCCTCCGGGCCATCTCTTTCCGGTGACGCCCCGGGATCTTCGTCCAATCGGCCCTGCCGACACACGCCGCATAGGCGGCCTTAGGGACATCCACTTCAGCTCCCGGCCAGTACGGGTTCGGGAACACGAGCCTTCCTGTCTGCCGGTAGATCAACCCGAGGTAACGTTTCCGCCGGAGGTAATAAAGATCCCAGACCTCATCGCTTCCCACGACAAGAGCGCCATATCTTTTATTGATAAAATCGGATATGTCCCTGTCTTTGTCGTTAAAGAACCTCTCCCCGCTCAACGGAAGAGCATTCGCGATAAAATCATCCAGCGCGAGAGTCCTGCGGTCTTTGGGCGAACCGTAGGCCTTAAGTAATGAGGCAAACCGATAATCGATTATTTCCACCTTCCAATCCGGGAAATTATTCTGAAGATGCTTGACGAGGCTGAACGCCTGCAGTACCGCGCCCTCATTAAATACGGAATGCAAGGTTAAAACGCCTAATATCTTTTTCATGACTCAGCCTGACGCCGATCCGGGCGATGCGCGCTGTCCTGGAACTCCCGCAACATCCGTTCGGCCACTTTATCCCAGTTGTACAGCGTGCTGACCTTCCTGTATCCCGCCCTGCCCATCTTTTCCATTAAAGGCCTGTCCCTCAGGAGAGATATCATCCTGCGCGCCAGGGCAAGATGACCCTCTGCAGGGACAATAAACCCGGTAATGCCGTCTTCAATGATCTCAGGGACGGCTTCGATATCAGTCCCGATACAGGGTAAACCATGTGCCATGGCCTCCAGGAAGACCAGGCCGAAGGGTTCACGAATGGTCGGGAGGACAAAAAGCGTGGAAGACTCATATAAAGGGGCAAGCTCGGAAGGGGTTACAACCCCCTTCACGATCACACCCTCCTGTCTGACCCGCAGGTTTGACCCCACTATATACAGCCGGCATTCCGGGATCTCTTTTTTTACGATCTCGAAAGCCTTTAACAATACAGGGCCTCCTTTTCTTTGAAAATCCAGCCCTACGAACAATACGGTCTTCCCGTCATATCTTTTGTCCTCCAAAGAAGATACCTCAATGTTTGAACCCGCGCCTGCGACCACGACACTGTCTTCTTTTATACCGTAATCATTTATCAGGGAATTTTTGACATGAACGCTGTAAGCGAATATTTTTTTCGCGTTCTCATATACTTCTTTCTCCATTTCCTGCCAGCCGGAGGGCAGGGAAAGCGGCACGCGCAAACCTTCGGATCTATCGTACCCCCTTGAGATCGCGTAAGTATGGTCGAGATATAAGAAGTATTTTCTCTTTTTGAAATCCGTCCCCGGGGAGAACAGGGTGCCGGACTGTAAAATGATGTCGTAATCGCCGCTGTTTTCCTGTAAGACTTTTTCGGCGGCCCTGCTCATCTGCTGGAACGCGAACGACGTCTTCTTGTAATGCCTTCTCCAGTCATACCCGAATTGCGCTATGGCCAGGCAGGCGTTCCACAGGTTCCGGTGTTTAAACAGATGCAGATATTTTTTCGTCCGATAGTTTATCTCATTCCCCACATCCACTATCCTGACATCCTGCCCCCGGTGGGACAGGGCGTCGCCAAGGCTCCTGCAAACGCCTGAAACCCGGCCATACGTCAGGTAAAGTATCTTCAGAGGGTCTTTCGTGTTTTTCATTTTAACTTATGGTCTCCGTTCTGTCAGCTCAAGCATCCTTGCCAGAAAGCATACCCGAGAGGCCTGTTCCAGTCAACCGGGCTATTCTTTCTCCCACGGCAGGGCCGGGGCATGACCCGCCCCTTCCAGCATTTTCTCATATACTTCCCTGGTCTTGCCCGCTACAACATCCGGATGGAACCGGGCCTCAGCGGAATGCCGGGCCGCTTCTCCCATCTTTTTCCTCAGTCCCCTATCCGTCAAAAGCATCCGGAGCCTGTCCGCCAGAGCTGCCGTGTTATCCGGGTCGACCAGATACCCTGTTTTCCCGTCTTCGACCATATACGGCATACCGCATCGATTTGAAGATATCACCGGTATACCCGAGGCCATGGCTTCGGCAATGGCCATGGGAGCGTTCTCCTGGTACGAGGCCAGCACAAAGATACCGGCCTCGCTCAACGCCTGTTTCATTCTCTCCTGCGGTATCCGCCCCGGCAGGCTTACCCTGTCCGATATACCCAGTAATCCTATTTCACTTTCTACTTTTTCCGAATATCCGGGATCTTTCTTTTCACCGGCTATGTGAAGCGAGGCCTCTATCTCAACGCCTTTTATGGCCGCGGCGAAGGCCCGGACTATCCCCAGCGTATTTTTGCGGCGGGATATCCATCCCGCTGAAAATACCCGGCCGGTTATTTCCGCGCGGGGGATATCGAAAAATGCCCTTGAGATCGCATTGTCTATGTCATATATCCGGGCCCGGGTCAGCGGCTCAATGCGCTCGCGGACATACGGCGTGATCGATATTATCCTCTTTTGGCGCGCAAGCCCCCGGGATTCCACGAATTTCCACAGGGGCGCGCGGATCCAGCTTTTACGGCCGAGGTGCCCGCTTTCAACCGGTATATTCGCGCTGTCAAACCCGTGTACCGTGAACACGCAGGGCACAGGCATGCGGCCTATCCCAAGGCCGTACGTTTCGTGAAAATGCACGATGTCGGGCTTAAGCGCCGTTATGTATTTTTTTAAACGGCGCCGGCCGGGGCCCATCGATACATCAAGTATCTGCGGGCACCCCGGCGCGGGCAACCTGTGAACCGTTATCTCCCCGATCCGGCTGACCTCGGCCCTTCTGATCTGTTTCTCGAACGTAACCACATGGATATCGATATCATCCATCGCCGCCAGAGCGGCAGCCAGATTGACTGTCGCGCTTTCGACGCCACCGCGGGGCGTATCTATATCACGCGGGAACCTGCTGAAAAAGACGACCTTCACCCTTTTCCCCTTCGATCCTCGATCATCCCGTTTATTATGCCGTCAAACCTCGCGGCGACTTTACCTGTTTCAAACGTGCGGTCAAAAAAATCTTTTATGTTCCTCGAATATTCTTCGGGGACACCTTTTCTCAATTCTTCCACAGCTTCGACCATGTCCTCAAAATTACTTACCACCCTGCCGAGACCGTTCTTCCCGATCATGCCATCGGGGTCCACGAACGCGACCACGGGTATCCCCCTCCTCCACGCCTGCAAAAAGGTATTGGAAAGCCCTTCGAACTCCGAAGTGCTCACCAGCAGCTTTGCGCGGGAAATGGCCCGGTCTGTTTCGTCGTAACCGAGGAGTCCGCGTATCCTGATATTGTCATTCACGGCCAGGTCGTTCATGTTCCGGTACTCTTGTTCGGAACAGCCGCTTGCCCTGCCGCCGATCATAACAAAACTGTCACTTATTTCCTTTGACAGTTCTATGAACATCTCCGGACGTTTCAGCGGCCTGTAATTCGCGACCCATATTATTTTCCCGCCGGGGTCATACGTGCGTTCCGCAGACGCCATGGCGTTATACATGATAAACCCTTTTCTTTTGTGGTATTTCTCCAGGGTTTCCAACTGATAAATATTCTGACAAAGTATCAGATCAGCGTTTCTAACGCCATTTTTAAAAAAATAAAGATCCCTTAAGCTCATCCTCCATGAATTCCCCTTGAAATCCCGATCCGACCCGCCGTAGTATATGAATTTTCTGCCGTTCTTCCGGCAAAACCAGGAAATTATTCCCACAAAAGGGTCCGGACACATGAACATGTAAATATCGGCATCGGCTCTTTTTAAGGCTTTCAACAATTTCGGGGCTTTTGTCAGGAAGAGCCTTAACCCGGGGATCCCCTCATCCGGCCTGTACATCTTATACACGGTAAACCCGCCCAACTTCTGGATCTCAGGCTGGCCGTAATCCATGGTTATGAAGGAAACATCGCACCCGATGTCAGCCAGCCCCGCGCCGAGGTTCTTAAAGTGGACCGCCCGGCCGTTGGGCGGTCCTAATTCGCTCCTGCCGCTCAATACGGGATAAATGTCCTCAACGACAAGACATATCTTCATGGTTCTCCGCCGGATCGATACAACCTTCTCTATTCCGCTTCTATGCTGGTTTTGTCTCCTTGACCCTGTACAGCCACCTGACCTCTCCCAGCATGAGCAGCCGTTTAACTATATTGCTTGCCGCGAACGCTACTGCCGCGCCGGCTACTTTGTAAACGGGGACCAGCGCATAACATAAGACAACCGTCATCGCCAGCGCGATTAGGGTATTGACCGTATTATACTGCGGTTTACCCATCATGTTCAATATCCTCCCGGCCGGCCCGACCCCGGATTCGATGATAAAGGAAAAGGCGATTATCAAAAGCGGGATATATGCCGCCACGTAATACGTCCCGAATATACCGAGGATAAACCTGCCGAACAGTAGAAAAAAGATAAAAACCAAAAGAGCGATGGCCAGCAGAATGCCTGCCGTTCTACTGTGCAGTTTTCTGATCTCTCTTATCCTGTCCTGGCCGTATAAGACTCCCGTTACCGCCGGGAATATGCTGTTCAATCCCTGCACCAGCATGCCGGCAGCCATACCCATCTGTAAAGCGACGTTATATAAAGCGATATCCGAAGTCAGCAGGAAAAACCCTATTATAAAAATGCTTATCTCCAATCTGAACCGTATCAGGATAGACGTGATCTGCGTCACGAAAGCGAAAAGGAAAAACTTTTTTTTGTATTCACGGGATTTTATTTTCCCGTCGAACACGAAAGGGAACTCCCGTTTCACGATAAAAAAGGAACGTGTCATGACAAATAATTGCGCCACCGTCCACGCAACAGCGAACATTATGAGAAAATTTCTCTGGCCGAAAACAAAGAGAATAAACACAAGCAACAGCATCAACAGTTGGACCCCGACATCGAAAAAGTAATAATACTGGACAAGATATTTGCTCCTTAAAAGCGCGGCGTTGATATTGGTTATGATCTTGAAAAAGACCATGAGCGCGAGTATCCTGATGAGTATCACAAGCTGAGGCTTGTGGAATATATTCACGGCTATATGGCCGGCGAACGCGGTTATGAGCAAAAAGATCAGGAACAGGATCGGCACAACATACCTGTATGCCACGACTACGACTCCTTTGATCCTGTCCCTGGCCCTTTCCCCCCTGAATATGGAGGCGTATCTGAAAACAGCTCCGGAAAAACCATTACCCAGGATAAACGCCGTAAGGACAATGCTTTTCGCCAGAACGATCAAACCCACGTCACTCGCGGGCATAAGCCTGGTCTTGGCCAGAAGCAGAAAAAAACTGCTTATGTTAAAAGCGCAAATACCTAAAAAAGCCGCACCCGTGCCTTTTACGATCACTTTCTCGTTCTTACCCAGCCTGTCCTTTAATTTTTCAATGAACCCGTTAACTATATCAGTACACTTTTTCAGCATTTATGCGGTCCCTTCCTGTCCGTTAAATTATGTGGTTTCCCTCCCTGTCCGGAACATGGCAAACGGCCTTTCCCCTGACTACTCAGTTCATACAGATTTTTCATACCAGTCTATGATCCGCGCGACCTGTTTATCCAGATCGAAAAAATGGGCCACTCGTTCTCTGCCCGCCGCGCCCATCTTTTGCCGCAGTTCAGGATCTTCCAGCAATCTCGTCAATGCCTCGCCAAGTGAGGCCGTACTTTCGGGTTGGGCAAGGATGCCAGTGACGCCGTCCTCGACAACCTCCGGTATCCCGCCCACCCTGAACGCGGCAACAGGCTTCCCGGATGCCATGGCTTCGGCGACCGTAAGCCCGAACCCTTCCGCCCGCGATGGCTGGACATATATATCACAACAATCCATCAGGATCGGGACATCACTGCGTATGCCCAGCCAGACGACCTGATCTTCTATTCCTAATTCACACGCCAGATCCGTATACTTCCTGTTGTTACTTGCTGATCCAGCCACCCAGAATTTCGCAGAGGGAAACCTCCCCGCGATAATGCCGAGCGATCCAAGTAAAAGGTCCACGCCTTTTACGGGGTCATCCCACGCAATACACAGCAAGATCAGGGGAGAACATTCCAAATGCAGCATATCACATGCTTCCCTTTTGCTTTTAAGAACGGCCGGCACAAAACTTCCATCATACAGAACGTGTATCTTGTCAGGAAGAGCGCCTCTTTCCACCAGATCCCTTTTCACCGCTTCTGAGACCGCAAGATTCACGTCGCTGAAATGAGAGAGGAACCACAACCGGAAACCTGTCCGGGGTTTTCCGCTTTCCATGGTCCTGAAATGGCAGACTATCTTCTTTACGCCGGCTAATACGCCCGCGTAAACACAAATATCTTTCGCAGGATTAAAATTCGCGTGTATCATATCTATTCCATTCCTTCGGATGTATGTAAAAATACCGAAGAACCCCCTGATAATTCGCCCCTTAGTGCGTATTATCACGATTGTACCGCCAGCATTCTGAATATCGTTCAGAAAATCCTGATCAACCGGAGGGCATTCAAACTGTAGAAAGATGCTGTGCCCCATTGCTGAGAGCTTCTGCGTAAGATTGACGAGCATCCGCTCTATCCCGCCGTACTTTGTACTGTACATCCCGGTCGAATAAAAGATGCTCATCCTTTTGCCTGTTTTCAGGCTTTTTTTCCTGCAGGAGGGATGGCGCATAAGCACCCTGACCGGGACTCTGCTGATATTCAAAAGGCGCGCGATAGAGAACCTGTGCCAGCCGTCGTTCAATATCATCTTTCCGTCCCGGTCAATATTGACCGTTATTTCGTCCAGCAGGTTGATCGGGTTATCCAACTTTCCTTTCTGATAAAGATCCAGGTTGCTCTTATAACCGTTTTCCCTGATATCAGAAAACAGTTCATCGCATTTTTTAAACCGCAGGTCCAGCTCGTCTTTCGCCAGTATCCCCCGGAACGGAACCCCTCTATTGATCTGCGAGAGGGCATCCCTGTAAAATATGGTCTCCTGCCAGTCCTTTTTATTGATGAATCTGTCCCGGAATGAGATGAAAAGCGGGTGTCCTTCGATCGGAATAAGCTCCCTATCCCAGTCACCAGACCTTATGAACCTGAAGATGGATTTGGCCCTGAACTGGCTTTCGGGGGTCTGCCCGTAATGGATATCCTCCGGATCGATATAATGGATCCTGGTGGCGCTTCCGGATGACAGTATGTTGATAAAACGCCAGTAAAACGTCCTGTAGATCTTTTTTAATGCCAGGGGTATATGCATACAGCCTTCGTTCGAATTTTTCCTGATTCAGGGCATTTGAACAACTATTTCTATTTAACTGTGTCCCGATATAATGGACTGTCCGATCATTCTTCACTCACCGTACGCCTCACATATCCTTCTGTCCCTTTAAATGAGATGATGTTACCGGGATTCCCGATAACCACCGCGTTATCCGGGACGTCGAAATTCACATAGGCCCCCGGCCCTATCAGCGCGCCATTGCCTATCCTTATGCCACCCACAATAACGGCGTTAGGCCCTACCCACACCCTGTCGCCTATATGCGGAACTCCTTTGTTTTTCCCGCGGTTGACCTGGCCTATGGTCACTCCTTGCCCTATATTGAAATTGCGCCCGATCACGGACCTTCCATTAACGACGACATTCCCGAAATGCCCCAAATATAATCCTTTTCCGATCTTACACTCAAAAGGAATGCTGAATCCATATTTCATCTTATATCTCGCCAAGAAAAACTTAAAAAACAGGATCTTCGTTTTTGAGCCGTTTTCTTTATAAAAAGAACACTTCCGCATGAAATAAGTATATCTAAAGCCTGGCTTTTTGAAAAAAATCCTTAGAAAAGCTTTAGATGAAGTCTCCCCGGAATATCTATATAGATCCGCTTTAATTGTTTCCTTAAGCTGTTCTGTGTTCATATATATTGCCTATAACCCGTTTTTTCCTCTACATGCCATGTTCGACCAGATATCCCTGGTTCTCATAAACCCACATCAGACCCCCCAGATAGAACCAGACAAAATAACTTTCCTCATACGGATAAAATCTGAATCCCGTATAGCCCTGTAACAGAAAAACACCCATGGTCAGGGCAAAACCAAATCCGTACGCCCTGGCAAATTTGCTTTTGCTCCTTTTATAAAGAAACCAGCTCTTCATCATGAGGAACACGTAAAAACCCACGATAATGATCAATCCGACCATGCCGTTATCCAGCATACATTGTATATACGCGTTATGCGGATGTGACGGCAAATACTCCCTGCCCGCTCTTACTGACTTTGCGTAAGCCAATCTGCCCTGGCCGAACAGGGGATGCTCCCAGACCACAGGCATGCTCGCGGCCCAGGTCTCGTTTCTTCCCGCGCTTACGTCTCCCGTCAAATGCGCCTTAACCCCCATCTTTTCACCTGTTTCCGTGCCCGTGTATATCCTCTGTTTGACCGAGAACGGCATAAAGAACGACCAGAACAGGACAAGCCCTATGATAAAAAGCATGACCCGTTTAAACCCTTTTTGGACGGAGAAGAAAAATAACACGAGGACACAGGACACATATCCCTGCCGGGAAAAAGTGAACATGACCACCAGAATATAAATGATGCTAAGAACTCTGTTCGCGAACTTTTCCGCTTTATCACCGTAATCCATCGTCGCCAGATTCATGGACAAAAGAGTCAGGAAAATAAAACTGATGGCGTTTTTATGGATCGATAATGTCCTTGTCATTGCCCAGATCGTCTCGACGCTGTGCCCGCTGCGAAGAAGGACCCATACGCCCAGCAATGCTCCTGAGAGCTTGATCGCCCTCAGAAAATGGAAGACCTGTTTCGGTTCACGCAGGATATAGAACACCATTATGCCGCTCAATATGATCTGCAGGGGCTTCAGGAATATATTCAGGAAATAATAGGAGAAAGTGATGTGTTGAAAAGACACGTTCGCTATCCCCCTGAACATGGAAATAAAAAGAAGCGATACAAATATGCCTATCGCGCAGTTGAAACGTGAACGCGAAGTGAGCTTTCGTTTTTCAAAGATAACCGTGCCCACGATCATCAGAAAGAGCACGTTTATCGGGTTCAAGCCCACGATCCCGAACATCTGCCCCGGCATCTGCCGGGATTCCGCCCAGGGTATCAAAAAAATCAGAGTATGCAACTTCTGTTCCAGCGGCATCCTGAACATCCAGAAAAACATAACCGGAAAAAATGCATAGCCGAAAACGCTGTCCTGCCATCTCCTGCCCATCTTCAACATGATAATGGCGAACAGGATGACCGGGATATCCTTCTTATATGCCCTGATCACGCCCAGTATAGTTTCCCGTATTTTATGGATCATGTCAGCCGTTCTTTGTTGACCGTATTCTTCCTTTTATCAGCATTCCCAGATACCTTGAATTCGTTACCAGGTATCTCTTCCACATCCTGCGCGGTTCCTGCAGGAACCTGTAAAGCCACTCCAGGCCGCTTTTCTGCATCCATACAGGCGCTCTCTTTGTTTTGCCGGCTACCACGTCGAAACTCCCGCCAACCCCCATGGTAAAAGGGACCTGTATTCTGCGGAGGTTTCTTCTCAGGAATATTTCCTTTTTTGGAGAAGGTATGCCTACAAAAAGTATATCGGCATTTGAATTTTTTATTTCTCCGGTTATTTTCGTTTCATCCTTCTCGGTAAAATAACCGTTCCGGAACCCGGCGACGCGAAGAGGCGGATATTCCGTCCTGCAGATATCCACTACCTTCCTTATCGTTCTTTCGGCGGCGCCGAGAAAATATATGCTGTATCCCCTGTCCGCGGCAAGCCCTACCAGATTCCACATCAGGTCTATTCCGGTAACTCTTTCCGGAAGATCAATGCCCGAAAATTTTGCGCCCCATAAGATCCCCGCGCCGTCAACATTGATCAATCCGCAGGAATTGACCGCGTCCCTTAATTCTTTGTCCTCCTGCATCATGACAAGTTTCGCCACGTTGACGACCACATGCTGGGTTATCTCGCGTTTTTCGATTATCCCTGTTATCCTCCGGAGCGTCTCTTCCATTGTCAGTGGATCGATCTTGGCCCCGAAGAATTCTATTCGTTTCTTATGTCGGATCTTGTTCATATCTTCAGCCGTTTAATCCGCGTTCAATAAATCCGTGCTGAGGGCGTAGAACATCCATGCCTGGGCCCAGCGCATATAGGGTATCCTGTTCCAGAAAAATCTGTTCTTCTGGCAGTAAAAATACCCCTTCGGGGACCGGAACTTCTCTATCCACTCATTGTTCTTATTTGTTATCTGTCTGACCCTCTCCGGATCAATGCCGAACTTCGCTTCCATGCCGGAAAGTTTATTTAAAAGTATCTTTGTCCCGGCCAGGACATGTATGTTTATCGGAAAAAGCCTGTCATTGTAATATTTGGGCGTTCCGTCCCCGCGGAAAAGCTCTTTCAGATAATATCTTATGACGTTTGAGATGATCTCATCCAGGGCCAGTTCAGGAAATATCGATGAGATCGTTAATAAAGACTCGATATTGAACGCGGTATGAAAATTGTCCACCCACCGGTGAAAGGGCTTTGTCCCGTACGGCCATGAAAAATCCGGGTTTATGTCGGAGACCGAGAAATCCACCGCCTTCTTTATTTTCTCCTTTAATTTCCCGTCTTTTCCCCCGCTCAAACCATAGTATTCACTCAAAAAAGCGGCCACAAGAAGATTGGCGTTGTGTATCTCCGCGTCTTTTCCGGGAACATAATTGAAACACAGCTTCTTATCATCTTCGAATTTGATCATCTCCGCCAGGAGAAAGTTTTTCATCTCCTCTAATATCGCTGCTACATCCTTCTGTGATCTCCGGTGATACTCAAGCAGCGCTTTTGCCACAAATACGGTGGTGACCGCGTTCGGTGTCTCGACAGGCACGGAAAAGGCCCTTGCTTTCCATTCGAAATTATAGCCAAACCCTGAACCCGAACCTGTCCTTATCCTTTTCTGAAGTATCCGGCTATAAAGATATTCCATGTCTTCCAGGTATTTCGCGTCGCCGGACGCCACATATAGATTGACCAGCCCCAGCAGGAATAACGCTCCTCCTTTTACGTTGAATTCTCTGGGGGTAATAAAAAGCGGTCTGAAATTTATCGGGGATCTCTTGTTGAGCTGTATCCAGAACAGCTTGAAAAGCTCGCTTTTGTAGAGGCCCACATAGCGGGGCAATTTCGCGTTCAGGCCGTCAAAAAGATCGTAACCCGAATAGTCGTTTTTTTTTACGTATCCGTATAAGTCTGTTAAGAAGTCAGTACGCATTTTTTAAAACAATGGATGGCCACATTTTAACATGGATTCCCGATTGCGCGGGAATGACAATTATGAGTCTGTCATTCCTGCGAAAGCAGGAATCTATACACAAAATGGAGTAAAGATCTGAGAAACCGTTAAACATTAATTATGAGACGGCCCGAATACCGGCTCAGCAATAAATATCGATGATTTTTGCGACTATTCTTTCGGCGGTTTTGCCGTCCCACAGCTCCGGCATCTTTCCTGTTTTCACTTCACCTCTTAATATCCGGTCAGCCTCGGAAACTATTCTTTCCGTGTCCGTGCCGACCAGTATATTAGTGCCCTCCGTGATGGTAACCGGCCTTTCCGTGTTCTCACGCAGTGTCAGGCAGGGGACCCCAAGCACCGTAGTTTCCTCCTGTATCCCGCCGGAAGCAGTAAGGACCAGCGCCGCGCTCTTCATCAGAGTCAAAAAATCAAGATATCCTACCGGGTCAATAAGCCTCATCTTCCCGTTATCCTTGATCTTATCACCCGCATTGAGCCCTTCTATTTTTTTTCTGGCGCGGGGATGTATCGGGAAAATGACCGTGATCTTTTTCGACATTTCCATCAATCCATCCAGGATGTCGCCGAATATTTTTTCGGTATCCACGTTCGAAGGGCGGTGGAGGGTCACCAGCGCGAATGGCTCATCATTAAGGCCCAGCTCAGTTTTTATGACAGAATTTTTTGTTTTGGGCAGAGAATAAAAAAGCGTATCTATCATTACATTACCGACAAAATGGATCTTATCCCCTGATATGCCTTCTTTTTTGAGATTTTCGGCGGCCTCCGGACTGGTGGTGAAAAGATGTTCCGAAAGAGCGTCGGTAACAACACGATTGATCTCCTCCGGCATGGTCCTGTCAAAACTTCTCAGGCCGGCCTCGACATGAACGACAGGTATAAGCAGTTTCGCCGCCACTATGCTGCATGCCAGGGTGGAGTTCACGTCTCCCACGACCATTATCAGGTCCGGCTTTTCTTTCTCGCAGAAACGCTCAAACTTGACCATTATGGCCGCTGTCTGTTCGGAATGAGTGCCTGAACCCACATCCAGATTGATGTCCGGCCTGGGTATATCCAGGTCATCGAAGAATACTTTTGACATGTTATCATCATAATGCTGGCCGGTATGGACAAGAGCGTGTCGGATGTTCTTTTCGGGATCCCGTGCTATGACGTCGTCAAAAGCCCTGAAGATCGGGGCGATCTTCATGAAATTCGGCCTGGCGCCTACTACTGCTAAGATTTTCAAGCATTTCCTCCTTTTTATTGTAGATTCCCGCTCCCAACTCTCCGCTTCGCCCTTTAGGCTACGTCGAATCGCTCGGGATGACAGAAGGACTGGATTCCTGCTTGCGCAGGAATGACAAATAAGCAGACTTGGTCCGAGCCTCTATGCATACCGATCTATACTGCTCTTATGTTCTTTTAAAGGGGTTTTTGAATTTCGCGAATATTGCCTTTTTTGCAACCGGTATATTGTTTTTCATGGCGGCGGCCGACTTTTTCACGGACAGGATCTTTTTCTTCAGAGCTGAAATTCCCGGTTTTTTCACAGCAAAAACCGCGTTTTTCAAAGAGGTCTGAAAACTACGAAAATAGCCGGACACGCGCCCCTCTCCCCTCTTTTTCCATTTTTTCTGTCTTATTCCCGCGTTGTTCAAGACCGCGCCGAGGATCTTCGCCTGGGCTATCTCCATGCTTTTCTTCGCTTTTGTGATCTCCTCTAACCGGGTACCACCTTTATTTATAACAAAAACGACTCCGTCACACTTGTTCCCCAGGATCAAAGCCTCCGGACCGATCGAAATAGAAGTGATATCGATTATTATCCTGTGATACATTCCCTCCATTCCTCTCAAGATACCGGCGACTTCTTCAGATTCCAGAAGGCCTATCGGGTTCGAGACCAGCGGCCCTGAAGGCAATAAAAACAGACCGGGCACAGGAGTTCCTATTACCGCCTCTTCGAGCCGGCAATCGCCGTTCAATATATCGCTAAGGCCTTTTTCCTTTGAGGCATTAAAAACCCTGCTCAGATTCCCGCTGCGCATATTGGCGTCTACCATCAAAACAGGCTCTTCCTCATGAGCGAAGACCGCGCCCAGGTTGGATGCTGTGAACGTTTTGCCTTCCCCGGGAACGGCGCTGCACACAAGAAAGGTCTTAAGAGGCCTTTCCTCTCTGAAAGAAAAAAGCAAAGATTCTTCCAGGCATTTGAACGCTTGCCCTGTCTGGGAATAGGTTTTTATATGGTAGATCAGACTGAGATCCTTTATCCCTTCTTCCGCGAACTCATCGGCCAGGGGTATCTCACCCAGAAAAGGGATTTTCGCGTAAAATTCGACTTCCTCCGCGGCTTTCAGGGATGAGTCGAAATATTCCAGGACAAAACACAGCAATATACCGGAAAACAGGCCCCCTGCCAGTAAAATAAATATCATCTTACCCGGAAGACCCAGAGGTACTTTCGGCACCCGCGCCGTATCAATGATCCCTATATCGGACACTACAAGTCCCCGTGCCGTGTCAAGTTGTTTGGAACGCTGGATAAGCTCCGAGTATATCTGCCTGTACGCGTCCGCTCTCTTCACAAGGACCTTATACGCTGCCATTTTTTCTTTAAGCATCAAAAGCTTTTGGTTCTCCTCCCTTATCTGTTTTGTTACCTTAGTAAGCTGGCCATTCAGTGAGACGATCCTCAAGTGCTTTTCTTTATAACGTACCGACAGGTTCACAAGCTCTTGCTCTAACCTGATCTTCTGAGCCTTGAGACGGTCCACCAGTTGTTCCCTCTCAGCCAGAACCCCGTACTTTGTCACAAACACATCGAGTTCTTTCTCGGCTTTTTGCAGTTCTACCAGGGTCTCTGAGATCTGATCTTCCAGCCTGGAGACACCATACTCCGCTATCCCCATTTTCCTTTCCATGTCCTGGTATATGAACTCCCGCGCCCAGGCATTCGCGATCTCCGCGATCTGAACCGGATCCCTTCCTTTAACGGAAATCTCAACCATGCTGGTTCTGAAAACAGGATCGATGCTAACCATGGAAAGAAGTTTCTTAGGAGTAAGCAAGGGCTGGTCTAACTTTCGGGCGATCCTTTCCACAAGAAAACCGGAATGTAAAAGCCTCAGCTGATCCTGGTAATCCCCTTTTCCTGAAGTCATCGGGTCTTTTTTGGGATCCATGAGCCGCAGGCCCGCCTTTTTTATGAGGATGGTCGTTTTCGCGACATATGTCTTCGGGAAAAAGAAATAATAGGAAATGAAAAAAACAACTATGGCCAGCATAAGACCGATGATCAGCCGGACACGTTTCCGGATCATTCCAAGATATTCTTTTATCGGGACTTCCCTGACTTCGGGTGATGGTATCATTTTTGTCCAGTCTCCTTATCCGCTAAATCCGCAAAAAAATGCGTGTCTAACTATCCGTTTAAATTCGTGTCTGAACTAGAACCATGATTCAGGAACTATGACTATATCCCCGTCCTTCAACAACTCGTCTCTGGACTTCTTGCCGGTCCTGAATATGTGCGCTACCGGAACTTTTATGACCTTCTTTTTCCCTTCATCCGATTCCCTGATGATCTTAACCCCGTTCTTGCTCGCCGTGGGGGTAAAACCTCCTGCCGCCAGGACAGCGTCAGCCGTCATAAGCTCCTTACTGATGAAATATTTACCCGGCCTCATGATCTCGCCGTATATGGTATAGTTTCCGAAAGATTCCACTTTGATCCTGTCTCTGCCTCTTATGCTGAAATCCATGCCCAGCTCATAAAGATCCATAATAAACGTTTCTTCCTCTTCTTCCGTCTTTCTTATAACTCTCACCTGTGAAGTATCAGCGTCCGGTGTTACCCCTCCGGCTACATTGACAGCGTCTATCAGCTTAAGGTTCCCCTCAACGTTATATATCCCCGCCCTGCCTATCGAACCGGAGATCGTAAAAGTCCTTAGCATCACGGAAGCCACGCGCTCATGTATGTAGACCGCCACC
This sequence comes from Candidatus Omnitrophota bacterium, assembly GCA_030631915.1. Lineage (GTDB taxonomy): Bacteria > Omnitrophota > Gorgyraeia > Tantalellales > Tantalellaceae > DAOVKF01. The sequence goes on along the minus strand of DAOVKF010000012.1, from coordinate 4,151 downwards.
CTGGGATCGGTCAGATAACCGTCCAGAAGCATGGCTTCCAGTTTTTTTGTCGCTTCCACAGCGTCAAGGCCCGCGAGTTTTATCTCTCCTAAAAGAGGGAAATATATCGCACCTTCCCTGGAAACCCTTAAAGTAACCCCGGGATGGTGCATATTAGAACCGAACACGTTTATTTCCACTACATCGCCGGGGAGAATAATAAATGACAGATCCTCCTCCTCTTCCTGTGACACAGTCGTCAATACCTTTTCCTCGCCCTCTAAAACATCGGGAACAGCCTCTCCCCCGGGACCGGGGAGTTCCCGCTTGCTGTCAGGCGTTGATCCATGTGCCTTCTGGCTTGCCGCGTCAAAGACCGCCCCCCCCTCAGAGGTAATGGGTTTCTCCTGAGCAAAGAGGGCGGAAGCAAATAAAAAAATGCCCGCGAACAAAACAACTGACGATCTTCTCATATTACACTCCTTAAAACTTTGCGGATAAACCCAACGTATAGACATTATTTTCGTAGCCTCCCTGATCATCAGAAGGATCTCCGGAATCATCAATATCGGATATCTGCTTTCTGAAGGTATATTTTCCTGTAAGGCTCAGCCACTCATTCAGTTGATATCCGGCGCCCAGATCGAACCTATAAGTTTTATCCTCTCTTCCTGAATCATATTCACTGCGGTTATATGAAACACCCGCGCGCAATGAAAGCCTCTCGTCTAAAGAAGGGAAATAACTGACCCCCAGGAAAAGCCTGTCAACCCTCGCGTACTGAGAAGTAATATCAGTAGCCCATTCAGAATCAGGGCGATCGTCCGTATCTTCCGTGGCGGTTTCAGCCTGTTCGGCCATATCCTGGATCGAACGGCTCGCGCTCGCGTTGAAAGTAAGACGCGGGAACAGCTGGTATTCCAGGCTCAGGCTCGCGTCAATAGAATCAGTGTCATCCCCGGTTTCAGCGTCCACCATTGTATAACCCGCGCTCACGGTAACGTTTGTCTTAGGGGCGATCTTCCCCGTTATCCCAGCGGAAAAATTATCATATTCCACATCATTGTTCCTGCTCTTCGGGCGGCTCGCCACAGTATGTGACCCGGTTAAAAACAGCTGCGTATCAGGCATGAAGTCCATGTAAGCGCTTAAGCTGAAAGTGTCGTGGATATTGTTGTTCACTTTATCCTCTTCCGATTCGTAGATAACGTCACTATGCCCGTATCCTAATACCAGCGTATACCGCCCGGCGCCCATGTTATAATTCGCTCCGTAATTATTCGTCCAGTAATCCACCAGCCTGTCCCTGGAAGAACTGGTAGGAGATGTCCGGGCCTCGGGATAAAGCTCGGCCGCGACTCTCTGTTTTCTCTCCAGACTGAAATACGTATTAACCCGGTCAAAAAAAACGCTTTCCATGTTGAAATGTGAGAATATATTCTTTGTAAGAGTATCCCTGTTAAGGTTCCCGTGCTCAGCGTAACGGACGATCTCTCCGCCCAGATCCAGGGTCAAACTTGAAATCGTTCTTGTTTTTCCCTCGATCGGAGCCGGCGTGAAATCATAGCTTATGCCCGGCTTGACGCTTGTAATATAATCCGACTCCATGTCGTCATTTGTCCTGTAAATATTGTCGTCGTATCCTTCTTCCATATCCACGTGAAAACGGACGCCGCTTCTCACTTTGTGCGCGGTCTCTTCGGAAGCTATACGCGCCTCTTCTAATAACGAACCCTTTTGATCGTTTCCGTTCCCGGATCCGGGTATCCCATTGTCCCCGGCCCGTTCACACACGGGCTCCTCCTCTCTCCCCGGAAGCTCTCCGTAACAGAGGGGCATAAAACAAAGCGATGCTATGATGACACACAAAAGCCTCAATGTTTTTTTCTTTATTTTTTCTTGTTCTGTTCCTTCTCACAAAATGATCTTATCTTCTCATCCAGAAAATTCCTGGCGTCCTCATCGACACTGACAAACTCAACCCCGATATCAAACCCGCCTACCTTCCTGAGAGGCTCAACCCTCAGGACCTTCGCCATCGCCCTGATAGGCCGCGAATAGGGGGGCAAATTCATGTCCAGCTCGATCATGCTCCCCTGCGGCAGTTGCTCCCTGCAGTGAAAAAGGACGCCTCCAACGCTGATGTTCCTCGTAAAAGACATTTCCTCGTCTTTATCAATGACCCTGTACCGCAAAAGGTGATGCTCGCTAATGCGAATGAACCGCCTTCTATCATTAAAGGACATCCTGCCCATCATAACCCTGTTCCAGATCCGCGAGAATACTGACATATAACCCCCACATTATTTATAGGTATATAAAAACACCGTAACCAATTATGTTTTATCTATTTTACCTGACAATATCGCCGACGGCAATATTATTTCACAAAAATTTCGTTCGAAATGTGTTCACTCCGCGCCGACCCTGAAGAGCACCACAAAGATCGTCTTGAACAGGATGACGGAATCGAGCCAGAGGGACCAGTTATCTATGTATTTCAGGTCCAATCTGGCCCATTCATCAAAATCCGTTATTTTACTCCTGCCCTGCACCTGCCACAGGCAGGTAAGACCGGGCCTCATGCTGAGACGCCTTCGCTGCCATCCCCTGTAATCCGACACTTCCCGCGGCAGTGGCGGCCTGGGGCCAACCAGGCTCATGTCCCCTTTTAACACGTTCCAGAGCTGGGGGAGTTCATCGATGCTGGTACTGCGCAAAAATCTACCGACGGGGGTAATGCGGGGGTCGGCCTTGATCTTGAACACCGGGCCTTTCATGATATTGTGGGCTGAGATCTCCTGACGCCTCTGCTCAGCGTCAGTTACCATGGAACGGAACTTGTAAAAAATGAACTTCCGCCCGTGCAGCCCCACTCTTTTCTGCCTGAACAGAACAGGGCCGGGCGATGTCAGTTTGATCATCGCGGACGCGAGCAGAATTAAAGGGACGGTGAGAATAAATAAGACCAGAGAACCGATGATATCGAGCATGCGTTTAAATACCGTTGCCCATGAATACTGGGGGGTCGTGCTGAATATCAGAAGCGGTATGCCGCCCAGAGTATCTATCTCCTTCCGCGCGAACATCAGTTCGAAAAAATCCGCGTAAAGCCATATCTCCGCCCCGAACTCCTCGCATTTCAGGAGCAGTTCTTCGGTTTCGGAAAGCTTTTCCTTGCCTACCGCGATCACCACGTTATCTATTTGATTTTCGAGCAGAATAAGCCGGATATCTCTCTGCGGGTCAAATACTTTTATGCCCCAGAAGCCTTTCTCCTTCTCGTCGCTATTCAGTATGTAGGCTTTCTCGCTCTCCAGCACGTAGATCCCCGCGAGGTTCAAGCCTAAATAGGGGTTGTCCATAATACACTTCACGATCTCGGGGATCAGTTCCCTGTCCCCGATGATCATTACATTGCACAGCCCGAGCCCTTTTTTCCTTGCCGTTTTCAGGGCTTTACGTATCACGATCTCCTTGACCAGGAACATCCCGAAATTAAGGAAGGCAAAGATCGCTATTGCCATCCTTCCGAGGGCGAATATTCTAAAAGCGTAAAGCATCAGCACAAATACCGCCACAACTCCGAGATCCGCCTTGAAGATGATCCACACGACATTTTTGATCGGCCTTAACCGGTTCGTGGGGTAAAGACCGTTCATATAAAGGAGAAGGTTCATCAACGGGATGATCAGAGCAAACATCCGGAAATAATCGTTGACCGTGACTGAGAACGGATAATGGACATATGGGGTCAGGCGTGTCCTGATAAAACAGGCAAGCAGCATCGCCGCCACTACAATGACGGAATCTAAAAGGACATTAGCGGTCCTGAGGACACGGTTTCTTTGCTTGATCATACGTCTTATTTCTTGATTATCGTGACAGCCCAGGTATCTCCCAGCTGAGGTGACGGTCGTTTGGCATGCTCCTACCAGAGCCCCTGCCCCACAAATACAGTCGCTATAGATTATACAGTGAACAAAACTTTATGTCCAGGTATCCCCTGTTTTTTTTTGCACAAATCCGCGTGTTGCTGTATAATTACAGATATGAAAAACTTTTACAGGATCGCGGCCAGAACAGCGGCCGCCGTATTGGCTCTGGTAACTTTCACGGCATTACTTGTGCTTGTGGCGCTGTCTTTTAAACAGACTCAATATCTACTGTTG
>DAOVKF010000181.1 GCA_030631915.1 Candidatus Omnitrophota bacterium | reverse complement strand
GGTCCTTAAAATCTTTCAGCACCCTATGGTGCGCCCCACGGTTTGACATCGTATCACTGTCCATCCTCGCGATGCGCGCCCCGGGCAGTATCTTTTTCAGGACCGATTCCACCTTCTGGGTGCCGGTCCCTTTATACATAAGATAATCACCGTTGCAGGCCGGACAGATCTTCGGAGGCGGCTTCCTCCTGTTACAGTAGTGGCATATAAGTTCCTTTTTCTCCTGATGGAACACCATGGGCGAGTCACACACGGCGCATTTGATCACAAATCCGCATTTCCGGCAGTTGACAAAGGTCGAGAAACCCCGCCGGTTCAGAAAAACAAGCGCCTGCTGCTGTTTTTTGATATCCTTTCGCAGCGCTTCCGCCATGACGCGGGAGATGATCTCCTTCCCCACTCTTGTATCAAACTCCATCCTCATGTCCACGAGCTTGACCCTGGGAAGCTCCCTCTCCCTGATCCTCTGGGTCAACTCTACAAGGCGATACCTGCCGTTGGCCGCTTTGTGATACGATTCCAGGGACGGGGTCGCGCTTCCGAGGATGACCGGGATACCCGCCATCTCCGCCCTTTTTATGGCGACTTCGCGGGCGTGATACCGGGGAACGTCTTCCTGCTTATAGCTCGGTTCATGCTCTTCGTCCACGATAAATATCCCCGGGTCCTGAAAAGGGCTGAAAACGGCTGAACGGGGCCCGACCACTACCCGCGCCTCCGCGTCCCTGATCCTTTTCCATTCCCTGAACCTGGCGCTTTGAAGCATCTTTGAATGAAATACCGCGACTTTTTCCCCGAACCTCGATCTAAAACGCTCAACGGTCTGGGGAGTAAGGGATATTTCCGGGACAAGGACTATACCCGATCTCCCTTTTGCCAGGACACGCTCCATTGCCTGGAGATATATTTCCGTCTTACCGCTTCCGGTAATGCCGTGAAGGAGAAAGACCTCGTGCCTGCCTTCATCAAGACATCTGTTGATATCCTCTAAAACCCGCTGCTGTTCCCTGTTCGGTTTATGCGGTTCTGTCGGCAGGACCGCCGGTTCCTCCTCTTTTACGCGCGAGACCATGGAGACTTTGCCCCTTTTCAGCGCTCCGGGGATCATGGCCTCCAGGGATTCTCCCCATGAACAGAGATAATAGTCTTTCATCCATTTTGCCAGGGCCATCATCTCTCCGGTAAAGAGCGGGCTCTCGTCGATCACGTCAATAAGAGGTTTTGGCCCGGCGACCACCGGTTTATCCTCCAGTTCGACGATATACCCCACGCGCTTCCGGCCGCGGAAAGGAATGTAGACGCGTTTCCCCACCTCAGGCGCTGAACTTTCACTGCCGGTCACTTTGTACTGAAAAGTACGGTCTATGGGCAGACTCGTTATTACTTCGACGTATTCGTCCATTTTTAGTCGTTAGTCAGTTCGTCTTTCCGCGCGGCACGTTGAGTCCCAGTTCCTTCGCGATCTTCTTCATGTCTTCCCACACGTCTTTTTTGCCTTCGGGATTCCGCAGGAGATACGCGGGATGATACGTGGGCATCAGTTTGACCCCGTGATAATCGTAAAACCTGCCGCGAAGCCTGCTTATGGGGCTCTCGCTCCGTAAAAGTGTCTGGGCCGCGAACTTTCCGAGCGCGCAGATCACCCGGGGTTTTATAATGTCAACCTGGTGTTCGAGATAAGGATGGCAGGCCGCGATCTCCTCCGGCAGCGGATTCCTGTTTCCCGGGGGACGGCATTTCAAAATATTCGCTATGTAAACCTCTTTTCTTCCGAGCCCTATGGCCTCAATGATCCTTGTAAGCAATTGCCCCGCCCGGCCGACAAAAGGCCTTCCCTGCCTGTCTTCATCAGCTCCCGGGGCTTCCCCGATAAACATCAGGCGCGCGGCCGGGTCCCCTTCTCCGAACACGACATTCGTCCTGGTTTTTACGAGGGGACAGCAACGGCATTTCAAGGCTTCCGTCTCCAGCATCTCGAGAGTTTCGTTTTCCGCCGCGCTGCTGTCCCGCTTTTTTCGCGGAAAATATATCGCATCCATACCGGCCAGTCTTTCAGACTCGACCGCGGCCTTCAGGCTATTTATGATCCGCTTGAATTCATCCATTTCCCCGCCCCCACAGCGACCGGCGTTACGCTCCTATATCTTTTAGAACGAGTTCCGCGATATCATCCGCGGCATGGGGACGACGGACCCTGGCGATCCCCTCTTTCATGGCCGTATAAACATCTTCGGACAGAAGTATCCGGT